>NZ_JBEXMX010000075.1:0-27713 GCF_040610755.1 Gordonia sp. NPDC003585
CCAACTGCCTGACCATGTCCACCGCGTCGCGCTTCAGCTCAGCCGAGTACCGCTTCGATCCTGCCGCTGCCATAGGTTTCATTCTCCCTTGAGACGAACCCTCCGGAAACACCGGGACGGATCATCTCGTGGTCGGATGCGAGTGCGGGGGCTGCAACGGTGGCCATCGTGAGTCTCCTTGTGGCGACGGTATTCCTGACCCCTCCAGCATTCGCCCACGCCCCAATGAGCACGAGGGACTTTTGACCCGCTGGCGTAGGACCTTTGCGTGGCTCGATGACGCGCTTCAGTCGATGATCGACCGGACGAGATGCTCCAGTGCGTCGGCGGTGCGGTCCAGGGGTGCCGTGCTCCGCTGCGCCCGGCACATGGCCACCGTTCCCTCGATCGACGCGACGATGAGGATGGCGGTTCGCTGAGCCGTGTCATCTTCGGCGCCGTGCATTCTCAGCGATTCGGCGAGCAGGTCGGTCCAGCGCTCAAAGGCCCGTGCGGCCGCCTGCAGTGGAGCATCGTCGTCATCGGGTTCTTCGACCGACACCGCGAGCACCGGACACCCGGCACGAAAGTCGCTGTTGACCACCACATCTCGCCACATGTTCACGAACCGCCCCAGTCCGCCGACAGGTCCGTCGGCGGAGAGGGCGTCGCCGAGGACGCGCATGGTCAGCGCATCTGCGAACTCGACCGCTTCGACGGCGACCTGTGTCTTGCCGCCGGGAAAGTAGTGGTACGTCGACCCCAGTGGTGCACCTGAGTGCTTGGCCAATTCCCGGACGCTGGTGGCACGGAGGCCACGCCGCCCGAGCATGTCCGCGGCACCCACGACGAGCTGTTCGCGGGCAGTTCGCTTTGCCATCGGTCCCTCTCTTGCCTATGACGGTCGTTCTAGCGTAGCGTCCGTGCCATCGTATGACGATCGTTATAACCAACAGAAGGGGAGCTGACACGTGAAGAGCCTGATGTTCGTCAAACCGGGAGAGTTGCGATTCGATGAGGTGGACGATCCGACGATCCTTGATCCCACCGACGCGCTGGTGCGGCCGATCGCCTCGACGACGTGCGACCTCGACCACCACGTGATCGCCGACAGAACGCCATTCTCGCTGTTCGGACCCTTCGCGCTGGGCCACGAATGTGTCGGTCGGGTGGTTGCGGTGGGTGAGGAGTGCACGGAGTTCGCCGTCGGCGATGTGGTTGGTGTGGCATGGCATATCGCCTGCGGAACCTGTGCTCAATGCGCGCTCGGGCATCCGGCCCGCTGCCTGCTGCATGGGGACGCGCAATACGGTCTGCCCGTCAACGGGTTGTGGGGAGGCACGTTCGACGAACTGGTCCGTGTCCCGTTCGCGGACTACAACCTGGCACAGCTGCCCGACGGCGTTGATCCGATCCACCTCGCCTCCATCGGCGACAGTTTCGCCCTGGGGTGGGAGACGGTGATGCCGGCGGTCGAGGGCATCACCGATCCCAAGGTTGCTGTCTTCGGCGGCACCGGTTCTATCGGGCTGTACGCCGTCGATGTCGCCGTGCACTGCGCCAACGCCCACACCGTCTACTACGACGACGACCCGGTCCGCATGGAAGTCGCGGCGAGACTCGGCGCCGAGGTTCATGACATCGCGGGCAAGCGCGACAGGGACTTTCACGTTGCGGTCGATGCCTCCGCTGATCCTGCGAAACTGCGCAAAGCGTTGCTGTCGGTGGTGCCGGAGGGCACGGTTAACAGTGTCGGCATCTATTTCGAGGACGTGTCGTTGCCCATGCTCGCGATGTACCAGCGTGGCGTCAGCTTCCACAACGGTAAGGGGATGGCCCGACCCAACATGACCCCGACACTGCAGGCCGTCGCCGACGGGACCCTCCACCCAGAACTGGTCACCAGCGGCGTCTACGCGTGGGACCAGATCCCTGATGTGCTCGCCGGTCCGAACGCCAGCCACAAACCGATCTTCGTCCTGGATCCAGCCTGACTGACTCGAAGAGTTCGGTGACCACGGCGCTGAACTGGGCAAATACGTTAGTGCCGTGCCCGCGAAATCTAGGGGAAGAACTTCGTCCCCGGGGTTCGTAGTCGTCCGCGAGAATCTTCTGGGGGAGGACTCCAAGGGTCGGGGAAGAAGCTTCTCCCCCTACTTTTGTGCGGCGGCGCATCCAGTCCACGGACATGAGATCCCGCCGCGGTGCGCCCATCGCGTGGACGAAGTCGACTGTCCATTGATCCGTGTGAAGTTGAGCCGGGCATCCGGGCTCAACTTCACACGGATCGCGCTCGTGTTCGGTCGAGGAGTTCCACGGCGACGGTCACTGAAACGGTCGCCGTGACGTGTCACCGAGCCCGAATATGCCCTCGGAGGCAACTGAGGAGGACCGTTTCAGACGGCTCCGCTCGTCCCGCCTGCACGATCGCCGCCGCAGGCGGCGGGTGGGTCATTGATTGCTGCCGAGGGCCGGGTCACAGGCGTACGACGCGCGTGTGTCGGACGGTCGTCGACTGGCAGATGACCAGGTCACGTGTACCATCCCCGCCATGACCGACGCCGCGCCGGCGTCGGGGTGCACTGTCGCAGGGAGCCGTGTTCACGGCGGGGGAGCGACAGTCGGGGGATGCAGGGGGTAAGAAATGACCAATGTGCCGAGTGACGACATGCTCGCCCGCATGGTGTACGGAAGCGGCGACCAGCACTTCATGGCGCGACTGGAAAGCATCATCGAACGCAGATTCCTGCGCATGGCCCGACGAGTCAGCGGGATTTCCATGCAGCGCGCGTTTGAGTCGGACTGACGTCTCGCGAAGACGCCATCGTCGGCGCTCAGGGTCTCCCGGCGTGCCCGACCGTCACCTCGACGGCACGGATCGTCGCTTCCCGCGCGGCCGACCGCGCATGCTCGTTGAAATCCGGTGCGCAGCAGATGAATAGGGTCCTGCCGTCGGTGCCGCCGAGCATGCAGGCGTACACGCCGGTGCCGACCGCGATCTCGTCGACGATCTCGCCGCCCTCACGAACTCGGATGACTCGGTTCCCCAGGGCGTCGGCGACCCACAGGCAGCCGTCGGCGTCGAGGCCACACCCGTCGGGTCCGACCGACGCGCCGGCGAGCGCCTCACCCAGCACCCTGGTCGTTGGCGGTTCGGCGAACTTGGCCCAATCGCGTCGGTCGCTCAGCGACCCGTCGGGCGCGATGGAGAACGCGCTGATCCGATCGCCGAAGGTCTCGTCGACCAGCAGAGTGGCTCCGTCGGGCGTCACGACACTGCCGTTGGGAAACCAGAGGCCGGTGGCGACCACCGTGACGGTTCCGTCCGGATCGATGCGCAACAGATCCGCGGTGTCGAGGTCGGCGCCGGCCATCAGGTCGAAGCCGAAGTTGCCGAGCCACGCGCGCCCTTGATCGTCGACGACCATGTCGTTGGGGTGGCCGCCGACATACTCACTGACGTCCGCATGGACGGCAGTGGTCCCGTCGGCTTCCACCCGCAGAATCGTGCGGTCCCGCATCGAGACGACGAGCAGCCGACCATCGGGAAGCCACCCGAGCCCCGACGGCTGTGCCGGAACCTCGAGTTCGGCGCGCAGATCGGAGCCGTCGGCGTTCACCGAGTTCACGGTGTGAGTGTAGAAGTCGACGAACCACAGACGCCCGTCGTGCCACCGGGGACATTCGGTGAACGACATGCCGGAGACGACGGTTCGGATCTGCGGGCTGCTCATGTTGCGACTATAGGTAGTGACTCCGCCGACGTGGTCACGTTTCGCCAAGAGTGTAGGAATACTGCTTGTACACAACGTGTTTGACCAACGTGACAGCTGGGCCGCCGACTCTGCCGTCGGCTGACCCGAACGGGTCGGTCTCGGCATTCGGCCCCCAAGCCCCGATGTTGGGCGTAGCGTCCCGAACAGATGGAGAGGACGCTCATGCACACACATGTGAGAACACTCGTCGTGGCGATCGCGGCCGTCGCACTGACACTCGGCGGTGGCGGTGCCGCAACAGCAACACCGCCGGCCAATGCGGGCCTTCACCTCAGCGCAAAGGCGAACAACGCGCGCTGCACCGTGACCTTCACCATGCTGAACTACACGAATGCCCACAACTGGTTCACCATGGACTACTGGTTCGCCCAGGAGGATCAGCCATGGGCGCCACCGGATGCCGAGATGCACTCGAGCGGCTGGGATCCCAACAATCTGCCGACACCTTGGCGGATCGTCTCCGGCGCGAAGCGACCAGTCGCTCGATATACGCCTGCAAGCCCGTCGGACTCGACCGGATCACTTCGCGGCGCACTGCCCGCGAGTTTTCCGCAGGCGGATAGATACGGCTACAACGGGATCTACACGAACTTCAATCCGACTGCGCTCACGAAGCCGTTCAAGACGACAGTGACTTTCGATCTGCGAAAGGTGACACCGGCGCCGCCTGCCGCGGTCAACGGCAGATACACCATCCGCTATCGCGTCTATCTCGGCCCCCAGACGCAGGCGTATGGGTACTGGACGCCTCGGTCGATCACCGTGGGCGGTTGTCGCAGTAGCAACGGTTCACTCGACTGGGGATCGATACATCTCTGACACGGACCGCACTCGTCGCCGTCGGACCTGACGGACGTCGACGCAACGCAACGGTGCCGCCTCCCGGTGTGGGAGGCGGCACCTCTTTCCTGCTCAGGCAGAGACGAGTTGGTCCTCGGCCTTCTTGCTCTCGCTGTATCCGGGCGGGCCGAAGATGTAGCCGAGGCGACCGCGCCAAGTGCGAGCCTTCGCCGTGTCGCGGAGCATGGCCACGGTCTCGATGTAGTTGTACTTGATCGGATTCTGGGTTTCGACGTCGTGGATCAGGCCGTAGCGGACGGGCTCGATCTCTTCGGCATAGGACCCGAACAGCCGATCCCAGATGATGAACACCCCGCCGTAGTTCTTGTCGATGTAGGGCTGGTTGGAGCCGTGGTGTACGCGGTGATGCGACGGGGAGTTGAAGATGAACTCCAGAGGCGCCCACAGCTTGCCGATGCGCTGGGTGTGGAACGGAATCTGGAAGATCAGGCCGGCGGTGTTGAGCAGGAAGATCATCCACACCGGGAATCCCAACAGCGCTGCAGGAAGCCAGGCGAGACTGCGCAGTGTGTAGGACACCGGTTGGAACCAGGGGAGCCGCAGATTGGTCGACATGTTGAAGAAGTTGCTGGAGTGGTGCACGCTGTGCGCTGCCCACGGCAGCCGGATCCGATGATCGGCGCGGTGCGCCCAGGGCGCTGCCCAACAAGCCGGTCGATGTGACCCTCGACGGTTGTTGGTGGCAATTCTTGCCGCGATCATCGACGCGGCCATTTTCGCGTCGTCCGGGATCTTCGGGACCGCACTACTGCCTGCGCTCACGATGACCATGATGCTGGTCGCGGCCGACCTTGCTCTGGCCCTTCGCCCCGGCACCGCCGCAGTGGTGGCCTACATCCAGGTGGTCACTCGAATCTGTGCGTGCCTTCTTCTCGGCCACTACGGACTGGCTTCCGGGATCGGGGACGTCGGTGTACTGGTTGCGGGCTACCGAGCTGGAGCCTGGCTGCCCACGCGGGCCTCGGCGACCGTCCTCCCGGTTCTGATGGTGGGTGTCGCCGTCGCGGCACTGATCAACGGCACGGCTGATGAGTGGTGGATGATCCCCGCGATCGGCGTGTCGAATGCGTTGATTCCGTGGCTCGTAGGCAGATACACCGCTGCCGGTGGCGCGTACGTGACCAAGTTGGAGATGCAGCGGGAGAACGACCGCGCGGTGATGGATAAGGCGCTCGCCGACGAGCGTGAGGCCATCGCACGTGACCTCCACGACGTCATCTCCCACCACGTCAGCGCCATCGGAATCCACGCGGGCGCCGCCCGGATGGCAATGGGATCGGACGTCGAGGCCTCGACGCGGTCCTTGGAAGCTGTGGAGTCGTCCAGCCGCGCGGCAATGATGGACCTGCGGCGCCAGCTCGATCTCCTGCACGGGCGCGACGCCGCCGGCGACCGTCAGCCCGGACTCGCCAACATCTCCGAACTGGTCGACTCCGTCGGTGCAGCGGGACTCGACGTCGAGCTCGATATGACCGGCGCCACCGTCGAACTGCCTGCATCACTTGACGTCACCGTCTACCGAATCGTTCAAGAGATGCTGACAAACGCGCTGCGCCACGGCGACGGAAGCGCCCGCCTCAATGTGCGCGTGAATCATTCGCGAATCGTCATCGAAGAGTCCAACGCCATCGCCGCCGAGACCTACCCTGGCGGTTCGCTGCACCGCGGCCTCGACGGCATGCGAAGGCGCGCAGAGCTGTTCGACGGAGATGTCGAGTGTGGTGCAGACGCGTCCGGCCGCTGGCAAACCAGCGTGGCGATCCCGATCGGAGCATCATGACTCAACCCATCACCGTGCTCGTCGCCGACGATCATGCGGTGTTCCGTGCGGGGCTCAAGGCCATCATCGACGCGAGCCCGGACACCGTCTGTGTCGCGGAGGCCGCCGACGGACGTTCCGCCATCGAAGAGGCGCAACGGGTCCGGCCCGACGTGGTGGTGCTCGACGTGCGGATGCCCAGACTCGACGGTGTCGGCGCCATCGGGCCGATCGTCGGCTCAACGAATGCTCGGATACTGATGCTGACGACCTACGACAACGAAACAGTGCTTGCGGAAGCACTACGTGCCGGGGCAGGCGGGTTTCTGTTGAAATCGTCGCCACCGGAGGAACTCGTGGCTGCGATCCGCGTGGTCGCGCGCGGAGATTCGGTGATCGATCCCGCCATGACCCGGCGCCTCGCCGCAAGGGTCGCCGACACCCTGGCAGAGGTGCCGGTGCCGCCGGAGGTGGCGACTCTGACGACGCGCGAGTACGAGGTGATGTTGCTGATGGCTGATGCACTCAGCAACGCCGAGATCGCAGGCAAGTTGTACGTCGGGGAGCAGACCGTCAAAACGCATGTGTCACACATCCTGGCGAAACTCGGTGTGCGCGACCGAATCCAGGCCGTGGTCTACGCCCACCGACACAGGCTGTCCGAGATCACGCGATCGTAGTGGTCCTGTCCACAGATTTGGCGGGGGTCTTTGGCGTTCGATGCTACGTTGACGGCATGCGCGCGAATGCCGTTGGCGGCCCATCACACTCGAGGGGTATCTCGTGGGAAAAGTAGTCATGTACGCCTCGGTGTCCGTCGATGGCTTCATCGCGGACGAAAACGACCATCCCGGACCACTATTCGACTGGTTGACCACCGGCAGCGTCCCGCTCGACGAGAGTGGTGTGCTGAAGGTGTCGCAGGAGTCGTTCGACTACGTCCGGCCGTACTGGGATCAGATCGGGACGACCATCGTCGGCCGCCACGTGTTCGACATGACCGACGGCTGGGATGGACAGCCTCCCAGCGGGATCGACCATGTGGTGGTCGTGTCGCACCGGCCGGCGCCCGAGGGCTGGGACCCCGAGGCGCCGTTTCTTTTCGTCGACGACATCGAGGCGGCCCTCGCGGCAGCGCAGGAACTGGCCGGTGACCGCATCGTGGAGGTCGCTGCGGGAGACGTCGGTGGCCAGGTGCTCGCCGCGGGCATGATCGACGAAGTGCGCATGGACGTTGTGCCCGTCGTGATGGGAGCCGGTAAGCGGTTCTTCGGGTCGCTCGACGCGCAGCACATGTTGGACGATCCCGACGTGGTGATCCAGGGTGATCGCGTACTCCACCTACGCTTCCGGGTGCGCCGATAGCTGCCGCCGCGGTTGAGTATGTGGCGGTCGGCTAATCGAGGATCTCGTGCAACCGCCGGGCGAACGCCTCGGGCTGGCCGGCATAGCCGAATTCGCCGCCCATGAAACCTCCGTGGTGACTCGGGAACACTGCTGCCTCTTGGCCGAGCAGCGCGGCGGTGGCTACTGCGGTCCGGCCGGTGAATGTGTCGCGGGACTCTTCGCCGACGGCGATCACCACGCGGGTCGGCGCGGCGGTCACCGCGTCGACGTCCGGCAGGTAGTCGAGGAAGGCAACGGATCGGTCGGAGAGCAGAGGGTCGTCTCTCGATCCGTCGTCGTCGGCCGGCATGCCGAACGCAGCAGGGGCGGGTGCGGGCTGGGCGAAGTAGGCGTCGGTGAACTCGCCCTGCCACGAGGTCATCGCGAGAAACGCCGCCATGCCTGCGCCCCAACCCTTCTCGGTGTAGACAGCCTTGAATGCATTGGTGGCACGTTCGGCGGCGTCGGCGTCGGGCAGAACATTGAGGAGCGGCGGCTCGTGGGCGACAAGCGTGAGCAGGTCGGCCGGATATGTCGCCACCATGGCGAGTGCAGTCACCGCGCCGCCGCTGCTCGCGAACATCTCCACAGGTCCGACGCCGAGCGTCTCGATCAAGGCGTGGAGGTCAGCCGCCTGAACCTCGGGTTCGTTCTGGACGCGTCCGTCCTTGCGGGTACTGCGGGCGAACCCACGTGGGTCGTAGGTGACGACGGTGCGGTCGCCGAACAACGGCACCAACGCACTGAAGCCGCTGGCATCCATGGGCTGGGCGACCATGAGGAGCGGCGGACGACCGTCGGCGGTCGGGAGTGGACCGTGGACGTCGTAAGCGAGGTCCACGTCGGGAAGTTCGAGGATGTGCGCGGTCATGGTGATACGGACTCGCCGAGTGCGGAGAACTCATCGGGCTTGCGACAATCAACCATGTCCAACAGTTGGCCTCCTCACCTCGATGTCGGCGCCGTGCGTTTCGCACGCCCAACTGCCCGATTCGATGCGATCGTGCGCTTCTACGGCGAGACGTCGGTCTTCCGATACTGGCACAGTGGCGCAACCACGACGGTTACGACGGCATCGTATTCGGACTGCCCGGCGCGCCCGTGCACATGGAACTCGTGCATGACGGCGGAAGGATTCCGCATCCCAATCCAGAGAACCAGTTGGTCCTCTACCTCGGCGGCGCAGAGGCGGTCGAGGCTGTGAGCAGCCGACTCGTCGGACGAGGCCACCGTCCGGTGCTGGCTGCGAATCCGTATTGGAACACCAACCACGCCGTGCTCTTCGAGGACCCTGACGGATGGCTGGTTGTGTTGGCGCCGTGGGTGTTCGAGTAGTTCCGGATTCGTCAGTCACGTTCTGCCTACACTGTGGCCGTGCACCTCAAGTTCGGCCGCCCATCGCTGCAGCCCTACCCGCGCATGTTCGACCTGCCACCGGCCGCCGACGGAGGCTGCAGCGTCACGTTCGCCGGGGTTTCGACCTTGCTCTTCGACGACGGTGAGTCGGCAATACTCTTCGACGGCTTCTTCTCGCGGCCCTCGCTGGCTGCGGTAGCGCTCGGCAAGATCGCCCCGAACCGTCAGCGTATCTCGAACGCGTTGGATCGATTAGGGCTCGGCGGGCAGGGTCCTGCGGCGGTGGTGCCGGTGCACACGCACTTCGACCATGCTCTCGACTCGGCACACATCGCCGCACGTACCGGCGCGACGCTGGTCGGGGGTGAGTCCGTCGCCAATATCGGCTGCGGCGCCGGGCTTTCCGAGGATCGGATTCACGTGGTGGGCCACGCGACAACTGTGACCTTCGGCAAGTGGACGCTCAGGTTCGCCGAGTCAGAACACTGTCCGCCCGATCGGTTTCCAGGAGCTATCACCGAGCCGTTGGTCCCGCCGGCCAGGGCGTCGGCGTACCGCTGTGGCGAAGCGTGGTCGGTGCTGATCGAGCATGTGAGCGGCCGGTCGGCGCTGGTGCAGGGGAGTGCCGGATTCGTGCCCGGCGCACTCGACGGATGGTCGGCGGACCGCGCGTATCTCGGTGTCGGGATGCTCGGCCACCGGCCCCACGAGTACATCACCGACTACTGGACTCACACGGTTCGCGCCGTCGGGGCCGGGCACGTCGTGCTGACGCACTGGGACGACTTTTTCCGTTCGCTCGATCGACCACTACGAGCTACCGCATATGTCGGGGACGACCTGGACGCGACGATGCGCGTGCTCGGCAAGCTGTCCGCCGACGACGCTGTGCCGCTTCACTTTCCACGCGTGTGGGAGCGAGAGGATCCATGGGCTCTGTCCCTACCTACATGAACTCTGGGGCGCCTCGGCGTTTTCAAGATTCGCGCCACCGATCACCGATCGGCTCGGCGGCATGCTCTTCCGCGTGCCCGTCTGACGCCCTGCGTCAGCGCCCCGATTCGGCTCGACCCTTGAGGTGCTCCAGGGTGGCGGACACATGTGACTCGAGTTCATCGGCATGGGCGGCGGGTCCGCCGAGGAGGCGGCCGAATACGCGGGCGATCCAAGGCATCCCGTCAGGCATGTGGCGTTGTTCGCGCAAGATCGTCGACTCGCCGTCCGACGCGATGCTGTAGGTCCAAGTGGCTCCACTGGTCTTGGTGTGCCAGGACAGTTCTCGCCCGGGGATCACCGACACGACGTTGTTGATTGTCGGCCAGATGATGAAGCCGCTCCGGTTCCACCCGATGTAGGTTTCACCCGACTCGAAGGCGCCCTTTCGGCGGCGAGTGATCGCGAACAACTCCGGGCTGGCCTCGGGCATCGTGCGTGGGTCGCTCAGCAACTGCCAGACACGATCTGCGGTGGCGTGAATCGTGACCTCGGCGTCGAAGTCGGGATCGAACTCACTTGTCGTGATATCAACATTGTGCCGGTCGTGGATTGGAGAAACGCAACGGCCACGTCGCTTCCATTCCGGCACGGCTGCCGCCCGCCCCGGTCTAGCCTGCAGGAATGACTCCGGCTCAGGACGGCGATCACACCACGTGGTCACCAGAAGTGGTGACCGCCCATGCAGGTGCCCATGCGGTCGCTGTCGCTCGAGCACACGGGGTCGACACGATGTTCACCCTCTCCGGGGGGCATGTCTTCCCGATGTACGACGGCGCGGTGAACGCCGATCCACCGATGCGCATCCTCGACGTCCGACACGAACAAACCGCCGCCTTTGCCGCGGAGGCCACCGGCAAGCTGACCAGGACGCCAGGGCTCGCAGTTCTCACCGCCGGACCCGGCGTGACCAACGGCGTGAGCGCCATGACACAGGCATTCTTCACCGGCTCGCCGATGGTGGTGGTCGGTGGCCGGGCGCCGGCGAACCGGTGGGGGATGGGATCTCTGCAGGAACTCGATCAACCACCGATCCTGGCTTCCGTCACCAAGCTTGCCCGAACACTCCACACTGCGGCCGACGTCACCACCGGTCTCCACGAGGCCTTCGAATCGGCCGGCACATCCCATCGCGGCCCGGTGTTCGTCGACGTGCCGATGGATGAGTTCTTCAGCACCGCAGCATCTTCGCATCCAGTGGTGGGCCCCCGAACTCCGATCGCACCCGATGGAGATGCGCTCGACGCCATCGCGACGATTGTCGGCGAAGCCCTCCGACCCGTCCTTGTTCTCGGAACCGATGTGTGGTCCGACGGCGCGGAGGAAGCGGCCCTGCGCCTCGTCGAGGGCCTTGGCGTGCCCACGATCACCAACGGGATGGGCCGGGGCGTCGTGCCCGGTGGGCATCCACTGCTCGTCAGCAAGGCTCGTGGGCGAGCGCTCGGCACTGCCGACCTGGTCGTCGTGGTGGGCACGCTGCTCGACTTCCGGCTCGGCTACGGAACGTTCAGCGGCAAGAACGGTGCGCCGGCCGCTCGTGTCGTGCATCTGGCCGATTCGCCTGGTCAGCTCAGCGGTCATGCCGCCCTCGCCGGCTCGGCATCGGGAGACCTGACACTCGTACTCGACGGATTGCGTGAATCTGTCGAACAGGCAGGGCGAAAACCAGATTGGGACTCGTGGGTCGCGTCGCTGCAGCAGGAGGTTGCCGCAGCGACGGCGCGAGATGCCGATCTTCTCACCGCGGCAGCGGATCCCATTCACCCGGCTCGCATCTATGGTGAGCTGATCCCACGATTGGCCGACGACGCGATCGTGATCGGTGACGGCGGCGACTTCGTGTCGTTCGCGGGTAAGTTCGTCGAGCCCAAACGCCCTGGCGGATGGCTGGATCCAGGGCCGTACGGATGCCTCGGTGCCGGACTGGGTGCAGCGATCGCCGCGCGCCTGCATCGACCGTCCGGGCAGGTGGTGCTGCTTCTCGGCGACGGTGCGGCGGGATTCTCGCTGATGGACGTCGACACTCTCGTCCGGCACAATCTGCCCGTGGTGATGGTGTGTGGCAACAACTCCGCGTGGGGACTGGAGAAGCAGCGATGCAGATGCTCTATGGCTATGACGTGGCTGCCGATCTGGCACCACAGACCCGCTACGACGCAGTGGTCACGGCGCTGGGTGGAGCGGGGGAGACGGTCACCGATCCCGGTCAGATCGGCGCCGCAATCGACCGCGCGTTCGCCGCTGACGTCCCGTACCTGGTCAACGTCGCCACCGACGTCAACGCACCGTACCCGCGGAGCACTTTCGGGAACTGACGATCGACCGTCAACTTCCGAAGCGAGGAAGCCGGCCGAGTCGATCGTGCCAGCCTTCTGCAGCCGTCTGGTGCCACTGCAGCGGGCGCGGAACGTAGCGCCAGGTCAACCGAATACCGTGCCGAATCGAGCGGTAGCCAGCCTGATCCGAGCGAGTCCAACGAATGCCGAACCGATCACGGACCGACGGAGGTAGACCACCGAAGAAGACCAACCGCATAGGCGGGGCCAGTGCTGCGCGTACCGGCAAGGTCGGCAGCAACGTGTCTGCCACCGGGCGAAGGCGAGGGTGGCTCGGGAGGTACGGGGAGGTGCTCATGTCGGGCACGGCCGATCGGTTGATGACCGCTATGAGGTGGTCAGACGCCGGATTGGGTTCGAGCACCGCGTCGCACACGCGCATGAACTCCCGATCAAATGCGGCGCGGTCTGGCGGCATGGGCGCTGTCGACACCCCGTAGCGCCGGTACCACTCGCAACCCTCGGCATACAGACGCGCGTCCTCGTCCTCGGTCAACCGATGGCGGTCCCAATACAGCGCCAATCGGTCGACCATCCGCTGAAACGTCGCGTGCGCCCACCAGAACGTCGCTGGTTCCAGAGCGTGATAACGCCGTCCGCTCGGGAGCGTTCCCTTGATCTCATGGTGAAAGTCGCGGACCTGCATGCCGGTTTTCCCGGCTTGCGGACTGTAGACCGCACCGAGAATTCCCGGCAACGAACGGAACACCCGATCCACCGGGTCGTCAAAGAAGTCTGAGTGGTTGATGAGGCCCTGACCGATTGCGGGATGCATGGTTTGGAGCAGACCCGCTGTGCCGCCTTCAAAGGCGATCCGCATCACCGATCGTCTCGGCGGCATGCTCGACCGTGTCTCCGTCTGAAGCAACCCGCCGATTCTGTTCGTGACCGCGGAGGAACGGCGTCAGGCAGGTTCCAAGGACCGGGCGGCCTTCGCCAACGCAGCCAGAGTTCGCAGGACAGACTCACGTTTGGCACTCAAGTCCGACACCTTGGCCTTGCCGCTGAGACCCGAGTCGTCCTGCGCGACAGCGAGGCGCTCGTCGAGCTCAGCAAGTTGCGCCAGCAATTGCTCGGCCCGGTGCGCGAGTTCTGCATGGTCCGGCTGGGAAACATCTGACGGCCGAGTCATCGCCGACCTGCCGGTCCGCGACTGGCCTGTGGGCGTTGCTCGCTCCGCCTGCGTACGACCCGCCTGGGCGGTCGCGACGACGCCACGCTTCCCGGATCGGGATTTCTCACGCTGCGACGGCTCGGTGCGGGTACGGTTCAGCTCCGCCCGCGCCGCGCGAGCCGCAACACGGTGCTCGCGTTCCTCTTCGTCGTCGGACTCCAACGACCCACCCAAGGGCCGCAGCCCATAGAAGTCAACGAACTCGCGAGCCTCAGCGATGGTCTGTTCCGCGGTCCGGCAACGCACACAGCGCGGTTCATTGCGGAAATACGCGAGGTCGTCGGTCGACGAGCACCACACACATTCACGGAGAGTGACGTCAGTTACAGGGGCGTCGGCAGTCGATGAAGGCACGGGCGATCAGACTACGCCACAGCGCTTTTCGCGGTGGATTGGGGTTGGCCCGTCAAACTCGACGTCGCTCCTCTCACCCTCTGGGAGTCGAAACTGGCTCTCCGAATTCTCACCAGTCGTGTAGACGGTTCAGTATACCCTAAGGTAGCCTCGACCCATGGGGACGACGACAATCAAGGTGTCCGTCGAACTTCGGGATCGCATCAACCGCGATGCCGAAGCACATGGCGTCACTGCAGCGGGACTCATCGAGAAGCTGCTCGATGGTTACGAGCGCCGACAACGCATGGAAGCATTCGGCAACGCATTGCGGGCGGCCGACGCGGACTACTGGGACGAGTTCCGGGACTGGGACACCACCCTGAGTCCCGGCGACGATGCCGCCTGATCTGCGGCGGGGGACGGTCGTATGGGCCGAGTTGGATCCCACTCGTGGCCGCGAGCAGGCAGGCCGGCGTCCCGCGCTCATCATTGCCAGCGACCTGTATCTAGAGCAAGCCGATACACTCGCAATCATCCTGCCCGCTACGACAATTGAGCGGGGATGGCCAAACCATGTACGCCTTCGCGGGCCTGCCTTCACACCGACGCGACCCACATTCGCAATGACCGAGCAACCACGAACAGTCACACGCCAACGACTGCACGACGTCATCGGCGCCGTCGACCGGGAGACCATGGATGAAGTCGACCAGTGGCTGAGGGACTTCCTTTCCCTTCCGTCACAGTAGATCTCGACCGAGTTACATGCGTCGTCGAGAGTTGGTGGTCAGGGCAAATCTGCGCCGTCGTCCGATGGTCACCCCGATTTGCGGGCGAGCGCTGGTTCGGTGCTGAGGAATTCGTCAAGGATCCCGACAACAGCCTCCGGCGACTCGGCGTGCGGGTAGTGGCCCACACCGGGCAGTATTTCGAGGCGGCTCCCGGGCATCGCCTCGTGCGCGGCGATGCCGTGCGCAACCGGGATGATGTCGTCTTTGTCGCCCCAGATCAGTAGCGTCGGCAACTCTTCATTGAGGTACAAGCGGTTGAGTGCGCTGACCGCCTGCCCACGGTGATCCACCACTGAGCGCAGCGTCCGCAAGAATGCGCGGCGCGTATCGGCCTCGGCGAGCGACGAATACGCACGCCATGTCTGATCGGCACGCGGAGAATGAATGCCCGCCGACGACGCCCAGGACCGCACTTTCTCACCGGCCCGCAGAATCGGATTCGGCGCGATCAGCGGCAACACGAACTCGGCGCCGGGAGCGGCCAGCAGTCGAAGGATCCAGCTGACGTCGGGGCCCAGACCGCCGCTGCTCATCAGTACGAGCCGTTCGCAGCGGTCGGGATGTTGGTAGGTGAACTGCATCGCGATACCGCCACCGAGTGACTGACCCACCACGGTCACCTTGTCGATTCCCAGTTCGTCGAGAAGATCGCGCAGGAAGGCGGCGAACGCGCCGAGCGAATAGTCCCCGCGCGGCTTGTCCGACGCGCCGTGACCCGGGAGGTCGGGCGCGATGACCCTGTGCGTGCGGGAGAGCGCCGGAAAGACTGCGTCCCAGGTGAGCGCACTGCCTGCCATCCCATGAATGAGAAGCAGCGTGTCGCCGCTGCCGGCGTCTCGATACGCGACCTGATCCCCATGCAGATCGAGAAACTTGTATTCGCTGCTCACCATCGTCACTCCCGCGAAGGTAGGGCGTACGTCCCGCAGTGCCGGGTTGGCCGGTTCCGCAAGTAGGCGTCGGGGACGATTGTCTGCCGATTGTGACCACACCGGGTCACAGAGGTCAATTTCGCAGCTCGCCTCACATTATGCGATGGGCGGATCACCTGACGGGCGGCCGGTCGGATTTCGGGATCGTGGCGGTCCCGCGCCGGTAGAGTGCACTTCGTTCAGACGGGCGGAGGGGCAAGGGCAATGACAACCAACTTGTTCGACGTGGAGGGCAAGACCGCGTTGGTGACCGGTGGGACAAGCGGGATCGGCGCGATGCTGGCGCGGGGTCTCGCCGATCGCAGGGCCCACGTCGTGATCACAGGCCGAAACGAGAAGGCGCTGGAGGAGGCCTGTAACGCGGGTCTCGTTGCGCTACAAGCGAATTTGTCGACGCCTGATGCATGCCGAGCATTGGCGGCGCAGGTCGCCGAGGAGTTCGATCACCTCGACATTCTGGTCAACAACGCCGGGGCCACCTGGGGCGCGCCCTTGGAGGAGTTTCCCGACTCCGCGTGGGATCGAGTTCTCGATCTCAACGTGCAGGCGCCGTTCACCCTGACACAGGCGTTGCTCCCACAGTTGTTGGCCAAGGCCACCGAGGACGATCCGTCGCGCGTGATCATGATCGGCAGCATCGACGGAATTCGGGTGCCGAGTACTGCGTCGTACTCCTATTCGGCGAGTAAGGCGGCCGTTCATCAGATGACCCGACACCTCGCTCGCGATCTCGGCCCACGTCACGTCACGGTCAACGCGATTGCGCCGGGTCCGTTCGAATCAAAGATGATGGCACACATGCTCAATGAGTTCCGCGACGAGATCGAGGCGAGTTCACCGTTGGGGCGGATCGGACGTGCCGACGATGTGGTCGGCACAGTGGTTTTCCTCAGCAGTCGGGCGGGTAGCTACCTCACCGGAGCCGTGATCCCTGTCGATGGGGGCATGTCCACCACGCGGTGACCCGATGAGAACACAGTCGCGTTCTGATCAGGCTCATGTGCCGCAGAAGGTCTGGAATGAGGCTGTGAATGATTCGGGGGCGGGCATGGCGTAGTGGTCCCGCTCGTCGAGCTGGTCGAACGGCTGTGTCACCGCTGCCAGGAGTTGCTCGAAGGGCGCCAGATCCGCGTCGGCCGCTGCCGCCAACGCGGCGTCGAGGTGGTGGTTGCGTGGGATATAGAGCGGGTTGATGCGGTCCATCCGGTCCGCGGTCCGCTGATGGTCGTGGCCGAGACGGTCGAGTGCGCCACGCCACCGCTTCAGCCACGAGTTCCTGTCGTCGGCGGGGATCAGCGTCGCCAACGGTGTGCTCTCACCGCGCAACTCAGCCGCCAGAGCGCGGAAGGTCCCGGTCCAATCGGACCGGTGGGCGTTCATCAGGGTCAGCAGATCGTCGATCAACTCGTGCTCGTCGCTGGCACCCAGGAGCCCGACCTTGGCCCGAAACCCTTCGTCGAAGTACCGGTTGTATCGAGCGTCGAAGGTGGTGAGTACCTCGGTCACCGCGTCGATCGCCGCCCGCGGTTGATCGCTCACGAGAGTCAACAGCGTCTCGGCGAAGCGTGCGAGATTCCATTTCAGGACGGTCGGCTGGTTGCCGAATGCATAACGTCCGCCGTGATCGATGGAACTGAACACCGCCGAGGGATCAAAGGCGTCGATGAAGGCACAGGGGCCGTAGTCGATGGTCTCGCCGGAGATCGTGGTGTTGTCGGTGTTCATGACGCCGTGGACGAATCCGACAAGCATCCACTTGGCGACCAGGGCGGCCTGCCGATCGAGCACTGCCTCGAAGAAGCCTATGTACCTGTTGTCGTTTCCGTTCTCCGGGAGTTCGACGAGCTCGGGAAAATGGCGGGCGATCGCGTAGTCGGCGAGCGGCTGCAGCAATTCCGGATTGCGGGCGGCGAGTTCAAAAGTCCCGACACGAAGGTGGCTCGCCGCGACTCGGGCCAGCACTGCGCCGCGTTCGACCTCGGTGCGGTGCACACCGCGCCCGGTGGCGACGACAGACAGCGAACGCGTCGTCGGGATACCCAGCGCGAACATGGCCTCACTCACCAGGTACTCGCGAAGCATCGGGCCGACTACCGCGAAACCATCGCCGCCGCGGGAGAACGGCGTCGGCCCGGACCCCTTGAGCTGCAAGTCGACTCGAGATCCGGTCGAGTCGACGAGTTCACCGATCAGCAAAGCTCGCCCGTCGCCCAGGAGTGGTGCGTAGCCGCCGAACTGGTGTCCGGAGTAGGCCGTCGCAACGGGTGTGGCGTCGACGGGTGTTGCGGCACCGGACAACAGCGCGAGGCCGTCGTCGGACCGGAGCGTGTCCATATCCAGACCCAATGACTCGGCGAGCTGCGGATTGACCGCCAGGAGCGTGGGTTCGGGCGCATCCGCCCCGCGCCATGGAACGGTCAGCGGTGCCAATGCGTCGGCAAACGTTCGTTCGAAGCCGGAAATCGCCGAACTGGCACGAGTGGGGGAGTCAGGTACTGCTGGCACGCGTCCAGCGTAGCCGCGCGACTCGATCGCGGATGTCGTCTGTCAGCCGCACACGGCGCCACGAGACGCCGAGGTGACCAGTTTGGAGTACTTGGCCAGTACCCCGCGGGTGTAGCGCGGGGGGAGCGGAACAAAACCCTCTGCGCGCGAGGCGAGTTCGGCGTCGTCGACCAACAGGTCGAGCCTGCCCCGACCAACGTCGAGCCGTATCCGATCACCATCGCGGACGTGGGCGATCGGCCCGCCGTCCACCGCTTCGGGCGCGATGTGTCCGACGCAGAGTCCGGTGGTGCCGCCGGAGAATCTGCCATCGGTCATCAGCAGGACATCTTTGCCCAGACCGGCACCCTTGATGGCGCCGGTGATCGCGAGCATCTCGCGCATCCCCGGCCCGCCCTTGGGTCCCTCGTAGCGGATCACGACCACGTCTCCGGCGGTGATCGTGCCATCGGCCAGCGCATCCATGGCAGCGCGTTCTCGATCGAAAACCCTTGCCACACCGTCGAACACATCCGAGTCGAATCCGGCAGACTTCACCACCGCACCTTCCGGCGCGAGTGAGCCCTTGAGGATCGTGATCCCCCCGGTCGGATGGATCGGTTCGGAGATTGCCCGCAGCACCTTGCCGTCGGGATCCGGCGGCGCGATGGTGGACAGGTTCTCGGCGACCGTGCGCCCGGTGACGGTCAGGCAGTCGCCGTGGAGCAACCCGGCGTCGAGCAATGCCTTCATCACAACCGGGACCCCACCGATCTGGTCGACGTCGGTCATCACGTGACTGCCGAATGGTTTGACGTCGGCCAGGTGCGGAACACGAGCGCCGACTCGTGAGAAGTCGTCGAGGGACAGTTCCACCTCGGCCTCGTGCGCGATCGCGAGCAGATGCAGTACGGCGTTGGTGGAGCCGCCGAACGCCATGACCACGGCGATCGCGTTCTCGAAGGCCTCTTTGGTCATGATGTCGCGTGCCGTGATTCCACGTCGGAGGAGTTCGACGACGGCTTCGCCGCTCTGGTGGGCGTACCGGTCCCGGCGACGATCCGGCGCCGGCGGCGCCGCGCTACCGGGCAACGACATCCCGATCGCCTCGGCCGCGCTGGCCATCGTGTTGGCCGTGTACATCCCGCCGCACGCACCTTCGCCGGGACAGATGGCACGTTCAATCGTGTCGACGTCCTCGCGACTCATCAAGCCACGCGAACACGCGCCGACGGCTTCGAACGCATCGATGATCGTCACTTGGCGCTCTTGCCCGTCCGACAAGGTCGCATACCCGGGCAGCGTCGAACCGGCATAGAGAAAGACGTTGGACAGGTCTAGGCGCGCAGCGGCCATCAACATGCCCGGCAGGGACTTGTCGCAGCCGGCGAGCAGCACCGATCCGTCGAGTCGCTCGGCACTCATCACCGTCTCGACACTGTCGGCGATGACCTCTCGGGAGACCAGCGAAAAGTGCATGCCTTCGTGACCCATGGAGATCCCGTCGGACACTGAGATGGTGCCGAACTCGAGGGGGTAGCCGCCGGCGGCGTGCACCCCTTCCTTGACCGCCTTGGCGAGACGGTCCAGCGACAGGTTGCAGGGAGTGATCTCGTTCCACGACGATCCGACGCCGATCTGCGGTTTCGCCCAGTCGTCGTCGCCCATTCCGACGGCGCGAAGCATCCCTCGGGCCGCCGTCTTCTCCAGGCCGTCGGTCACGTCCCGACTGCGGGGCTTCATGTCGACGCCACTGTCGGCGACGGTCAGATCTGATGGGCTGTTCAGCTGCGTTGCCTTGCTCATAGCGCCACCATAATTGCCGGAACCGCAACTGTGTGCTGCGCGCCTGGTATCAAGGATTTATGACGTCAAGGGAGTCCGAACCGCACACCGAAGAGACGGACGTCGGCCCAGACGACGCAGCCTCGGACGTTCAGTCCGACCCGGCCGCAGGTGACGAGTCCGGCGACTGGACAGGCGAGGGCGGTGCAACCGACGAGGGGCCCGCGACTGACAGCGAGTGATTCGCTGAAGTCAGGTCAGTGCCTACTGCGGCAACGCCGCTGCCAGTCCCGCGAAGATTGCCTGCGCGGCCGGTGTCGGCCGGCCGTCGATCGTGGTGCTGTTGTCGGTGTTGGTCAGCACGATGACGGTGGTGTTGGTTGTGTAGTTGTGGAACAGCACACTGTTGTAGCCGGGGAGGTCGCCGTCGTGGCCCCACCACCCGTCGCGGTCGCCGAGGCCGATTCCGTAACCCGCCGTCGGGCTGTTCGGTGGCGGCGAGTGCAGGATCGAATCCCGGCGCAGCTGTTGGGTTCTCGCGTCGAGGATGCCCGCGCCGGTGAACAGGGCGGCACCCCACTTCTGCGGGTCGTCGAGGGTGGAGATCACCGCGCCCGCGGTGAACGCCATCGACGGATTCCAATGCGTGGAGTCGACGTTGCTCCCCGCCGGCTGGCCCTGGTTGGTCAGGCCAGATAGATATGGCGCCGGGATGGCGGTCGAATCACCGGGAAAGCTGGTGTTGTCCATGCCCAATGGACCGAACAGCCGTTTGCCGAAGACCTCGCCGATCGGCTGGCCGAGCACCTTCTCGATCACCATGCCCAACAGCCCGTAATTGGTGTTGGAGTACTGCCACCCCTGCCCGGGCGCGAACACCGCGGGCATGGACTTGGCGATGTCGACGAGTTGTTGAGGCTGCCAAGGTTTCTCGGGGTGCGCGAAGTAGGTATCGGTGAAGGCGTTCGATGCGGTGTAGGACGGGATGCCGCTGCTCATGTCGGCGACTTGCTGCAGTGTCGCCGACGGGTTCGGGGCGCCCGGCACGTATTTGCCGATTGGGTCGGCCAGCGAGACCTTGCTTTCCTGCACCAACTGCAGCAGCACCGTCGCCGTCATTGTCTTGGTCAGCGACCCGACGCGGGTGTGATCGGTCGCACCGGGCTTCGATGTGCCGCTCGCCGCGGTGGTCCCCGATGCGCCGGTCCAGGTGCCGTTCGTCGAGATGATGCGGGCCAGCGCCCCGGGCGCCCCCGTTCGGACCCGGGTGTCGTCGAGCACCTTCTGCAGCGCTGCGGTGGTGGCCGCGTCCATCGCGGTGGACACCGCCGACGAGGGGGTCGTAGGTGAGCTCGATGACGACGAACAGCCTGCGATTGCGATGGCCACCGCACTTACGACGACACCTATTGCCCGACATCGTCTCGATACAACGGCCGAGGGCCGCTCGTCATGGCGGGCTACTACCGGAACCCCGAAGCCACCGCCGAGGCGTCGGCACACGGGTGGCATCACACCGGCGACGTCGGCTACCTCGACGAGGACGGGTTCCTGTACATCGTCGACCGAGCCAAGGACATGATCATCACCGGCGGATTCAACGTTTACTCCGCTGAGGTCGAGCAGGCGCTCATCGCGCACAAGGCCGTGCGCGACTGTGCCGTCGTCGGATTGCCCGACGACAAGTGGGGCGAGCGTGTCACCGCCGTCGTCCTGCTGCATGACGAAACGTCCGTCGACCCCGACGACCTCATCCGCTTCGTGAAGCAGAAGATCGGAAGCGTCAAGCCCCCCAAACAGATCGAGACCTGGGACGACCTCCCGCGATCGACCGTCGGAAAGATCCTGAAGACCGACATCCGCGCGACGCTCACCGACAACTGAATCATTGCCAACCCACCGAGGAGGAACCCATGCTCGAACTCGCCCTGTATCTCCCCAACTTCCGCGAGAAGATCACGGTCGCCGAACTCGAGGACCTCACACAGCTCGCAGAGGAGCTGGACTACGAATCGGTCTGGACGCTCGACCGCATCATCGTCCCCGAGGCGTCTGACCGTGCCGAGATGGAATACGCGTTCGGCATGATGCACGAGCTCCCGAAGCAGCTGCCGGTTTCGTCGAAAGGTGATTTCCTGCAGGGCTTTCCGCTGCTCCCATGGCTGGCCGCGAAGACCTCGAAGGTACGGATCGGGATGAGCATCATCGACACGCCGTACCGCTCACCGGGGGTTCTCGCCGCCGAACTCGCCACCATCGACCATCTCAGCGGTGGTCGGCTCAACGTCGCCGTCGGATCGGGATGGATGCCCGAGGAGTTCGCGGCTGCGAGCGCGAGCCAGATCTTCCCTCGGCGTCACCAGCACCTGCGCGAATCCATCGAGATCATGCAAGGTATCTGGGCGAACGACACTTTTGAATACCACGGGGAGTTCGCTGATTTCGGGCCGAGCGGGTTCGGGATGAAGCCCCTGCAGCAGCCGCGACCTCCCATGTACTTCAGTGGCCTGAAAGACGCGAAGCGAGCAGCGAAACGCGTTGCGAAGTACGGCCTTGACGGGTGGATCGGCATTCAGGATTCGCCCGAGGAGATCGCCACCTGGCGCGCGGAGATCGCCACCGAACTCGCCGAGCTCGACACCGCTCGCACGATCGACGACCTCGACATCGCGACCATGATCTGGACCGTGATCACCGACGTCGCCATGGACCAGACGCCGGCCGGCAAGGCCTCAAACCTGCTCGTCGGCTCGGAACGTCAGGTGACGGACATGCTCAAGCGCTACCGCGAGGCGGGGCTGACAAAGCTACTGGTCTGGCCACCGTTCGCGGATGTGCCCACCCCGAAGACGATGGACGACATGAAGCGGCTGAAGAACGACATCATGCCTCAGGTCGACGCGATCTGAGGCGACCACGCACGCTGACCTCGGACGCGCCATCTCGGATGAGATTCGGGATGCTGGGTGCTTTGGAGGCAATGCACGACGTCGGCCAGATGTCGCACGGCGGTCGATGAGGAGCTGACGGGCCAGGCTGCCCGTGACGATGGTGGACGTTCGGCAGCCCGGTTCACGGGATGATGGACGGTGCAGAACCGTCGCCGAGCCGGAGGACAGAGAAGTGTCGGTGATCGAGAGTGGCGATCGTTCTGGTCCGATATGCATCGGCCAAGACGATGTTCGACGCGTCGGCGACACCGACCGGCACATCGGAATACTGTCGAACGATCACCGAAGCGGCTGATAGCCGCTCGCGCGACATGGCAGCGAGTTCCCATGCACCCGAACTCAATTCGTCGAGCACGATGCGCTCGATGTGAGAGCCATGGCGACTCAGAACGAGGTAGTCGAGTTCAGCGACGATGTAGGGCGATACGACCAAGGGTTCATTGGATGCATCGATCACTTTCGCGACGGCTTCATGCTGCGGCTCAGCTGCGTCGAAGTAGGCCAGAAGTGCGCTGGTGTCGACGATCACTCGCCGAAGCCCTCGAGCAGTTCGTCGACCCGCTCGGCAATGGGTTCGTTGCCTGAAAACAATGCACCGCGAGGTCGAGGTGTGTTGTCGCTCAGAGCCTTTCGCAATGCTTGCCGCACGATCTCGGCCTCGGGAAGTGAGCGTCGGCGCGCCTCGAGTTCGATGGCCCGCTTCAGGTCGTCGGGGAGGTAAAGCGTGGTCTTGGCCATGCCATACATGGTACCACCGGTGGTATCACGCTGGTTTGTTCATCAGCCGCCCGCGTACGGTCGTGACCTCTGACGATACCGCCGCCGCCCGAGGCAAGAATCCACTCCAGCGCCTGTATGAGCGCGGCAGAGGTGCAGCTCGGTCACGAATGAGCGGTCCTCCGCTCAGGTTCGCTGCAGCCGAACCGAAAGGGCGACGGTGACTGTGTCGCCGATGATCAGGGTACTGCGAGGTCCCACCCTGAACTCTCTGCGGCGCACAGTGGTTCGCGCCCGAAGGTCGACGTCGCCGAGGTCGCGGCCGAGTCGGAGGTCGGAGATCGGTGCGACGGTGAGCATCACCGGTCGAGTGATGCCCTTGATCGTCAGGTCACCAGTGAGCGTCTGCCCGAGGTCGTCGTCCCCATCCCACGCCGCTGCTTGAGTGCTGACAAATGTGGCGGTGGGGTAGGTGCCGGTGTCGAAGAAGGTCCCCGACCGCAGGTCTCGATCGCGTCGGTCGTTCCCAGTGGCGATCGAGTCGATGTCGATCTCGACGCGAATCGCAGGGTTTCCATCGTCGTCGAGGGTGAAAGTCCCGCGAAAGTTGGTGAATTCTCCGTTGACGGTGACGAGTCCGAGTTCTCTCACCGAGAAACCGATGCGCCAGTCGGTGGGGTCGATCATCCACGTGCCGGCTTCGATGCGGGTGGTGAGGGTAGGCGAGGTCATGGTGGTCTCCTGTCTTGTGTTTGTCAGATGCCTATGCCGCGCAGGATGTGGTCCAGCGCGCGCATTCGCTCGTGTACCAAGGAATGAAGGCTCGGATCTGCAGAGTCGCCCGGCGGAAGCTGTTCCAGTGGAATCGCCGACAGCGCGCTGAACGCGGCGAGCTGGATCCGGTGGGCGCGCGCCAGACTGTCACGATCGATGTGAAAACCGTTGCCGGCCAAGCCGCTGCGATACCGGCTCACGCACACGTCTTGCAACTGGGGGAGCCGGTCGGCGGACATCTGGCCGAGGTCGATGGCACTGATGACCAATTGGGTGAGGTCGAAGCCGATTCGCGCGCGACCGAAGAATGCCCAGTCGATCACCGTGAACGTTCCCTCGCCTGTGCTGAGGAGATTGCTCGGACAGGCGTCGCCGTGGGCGCTCAGTAGCGGCAGCGCCTCGATCTCGTCGATCAGTGTCGGCATGAGGTCGACGAGTGCGAACAGGCGCGCCCGCAGCGCCGAGTCGACGTGGCGTGACACGACGGGATGCGCCCAGATCTCGCCTGCCGTGAACGCGTCGACGAACTGGGGACGCAGGCGGCCTTCGTAGTAGACCCGAGCTTGCTGTGGGCCCGAGGGGTGTCCGATCGTGTCGGCGACCTGCCCGACCTCCGAGGATGCCGCGAAGCGGCCGAGCATGAGTGCGGCGTCGGCGTAGATCTGTGGTGTCCAGGTCTCGGTGTGAGCTATTCGCTCCATCCAGATTGCCGACGAGGCGTCGTCGATCGGGTGGACGTGATAGCAGCAGGGGAGCGACATACCTTGCGGCAGAGAACTTCCCAACTCTGATCGATACACATTGGGCTCGATCTCCCAGGGAAGGCCCCGCGCCGCGGCCTCGGCGAGTTCGGCGGGGATCAGGCTGAAGACGGGGGAGCGCCGGACATCCCGTGCGACCTTGACGACAAGCGCGAGTGGACCCGTTGGCGTGGTCACGTCCACGCACCATCGCGATCCGGTGGTGAGCGCAAGGAACGCATACGGGAGCTCGGTCACCTCGATGGCTGATACCTCGGAGACGCCCAGCAGTTGGGCGAGTTCGCGAGGTTGGATCGCGAGTTCTTCTGGCCAGGTCGGGGTCGTCATGAGCTATCCTTAGACAATCAGCTTTACCAAGAAAGGTAAGTTACTTGTCCAGTTTTGTCAATAGAGTATCAGCGGACGACGAACACATCGCGACGCTGATGGGACGGGCGATCGAACGAATTGCCGACAGCTTCGACGACGAGGTGTGGCGGGGTCTGCGCCCGTCGCAGTTCCGGATCCTGGAGGCCATCGACCGCGGATCTGCGCGCAGCGTCGATGTCGCCCGTGTATTGGGGATGACGAAACAGGGTGCCGGACAACACATCGCAAAGCTGACCGACGACGGCTACCTGGTCGCCTCTGAGGACAGCGGCGATCGCCGAAACCGCAAGCTACGGCTCACGCGCAAAGGCTCGTCCATGCTGATGCGCGGCCTCCGCAGAATTGCCGACATCGAAGACGAATGGACCGGGCTCGTGGGTTCCGACGACTATGCCGCCTTCAGGCGGGTACTGATCGAGATCGGAAAGTTCTCTGAAAGATTGTGATTCGGCGGCCACTTACCGGGTTCGTCACGGTGACGAAAAGGGCTGTCGTGGGTTGTGGGACACCATCGTGACCGGAAGGCCGACGATTTCCTCCGTGGTGGTGCAAGCCGCCCGGCCAACACGAGCCTCATGTGCGGGAGCCGGCGGTGACGATGGTCGCCAATGTTCGTGGTGAGCATTCCACGGAGTAGGGGCGATCCGGCATGCCGCGGAGTTGCTGGGCATCACCACGCCGGAGACGCTGCGTAAATGGGCGCCGACGACCGCGCTGGTCCAGGCTGATCCGGGTGCGGATCGAGCCCGTCAGCTCACGGCGGCGCGCAAGCGGGGGAGTTGCTGCAACGGGTTGATGTGTTCGATCTCGTAGCGTTGGCGGGCGTTGAAGACGTCACTCAGTCCGGGGGCGGGGTCGCCGCCGCCTTCGAGGAAAACGGTCTGGCTGAAGGGCCAGTCGGAGCCGAAGACGATGTGCGAGCGCGGTGCGACGGCCAGTACCGACCGCATGGCGGCTTCGGACGCGCTCAGGGCGGTGTCGAAGTAGAACGTGCGGATCAGTTGTTGCACATCGAGGGCCGAGGGACGCGGAGCGCCGCCAGGCCAATGGTTGCCGACGGGCGTTTCGGCAAGTACACCGATGCGCCACGACAGGAATGGCAGCGTGCCGCCGGCATGGGACAGCTGGAACCGGATGCCGGGGTAGCGGCGCAGAGTGCCGCCCGCGAGCATCAGGGTTGCCGCACGGGTTGTGTCGAAGGTGAATTCTTCGAGGAAGTCCGGAAGTGGGAGTGAGGGTTTGGCGTTGTCCGGGATGGCGGCGGGGTGGACGAAGACGAACGCCTTGCGGCGATTGAGCGCTGCCATGAGCGGTTCGAATCGTGGGTCGCCGAGGTAGACGCCGTCGTACGCGGACAACAGCACCACGCCGTCGAGGTGGAGGGTGTCGAGTGCGTACTCGAGTTCGGCGATCGAGGCTGCGACGTCGGGCATGGGGAGCACGGCGAACGCGCCGAAGCGGGTGCGGTGTGTTCGGAACAGTCGGGCGGCGTAGGTGTTGCAGTAGCGGGCGAGGTCACGGGCATCCTTGCCGTGCAGGAAGGACACGCCCGGGTCGGACACCGAGAGTGCCTGGGATTGAATGCCCCAGCGGTCCATGAAGTCGATCGCTGATTCCGGCGACCACTGCGGGGTGGGATAGCCACCGATGGTGAAGTGGCCGTGTTCGAGCAGTGCGGCACGGTACTCCGGTGGGAGGAAATGGGCGTGGAGGTCGATCCGGTACCGCCCCGAGGGTGCAGGCGCAGCACCCGCTGGTGCAGCGCTCGTCGCAACTGCGGCCCCGGCAGCCACCGCGCCGGCACCGATGAGTAGTGATCGACGGCTCAGGGCCGACGGAGACTCAATGTTGCTGGGAGAGGATGGATTCGGGGTTGTAGTCATCAACTCTGGACCTTTCGGGGGTGAAGTGGTGTGGCGAGGGCGAGATCGAACAATCTCGGCTGGATTCGGGTATCAGATGGCTCGGCGTGAGTCACCGGTTGTCGGCGGCGTCGCTGTCGGGTTGTTGTCGAGGAGCTTTGAGAGCGCATCCGATCGCAGCGACGAGGAGAACGACAGCGACCGAGATCATCGACGCGGACATGCCATCGATGAAGTGAGGTTCCCCCCGAACCGTAGAGGCATCGATAATGAGGAGCACGATGCCAGAGAAGCGGAAGAAGTACGACCGGGAGTTTCGTGATGGGGCGGT
>NZ_JBEXMX010000076.1:0-26941 GCF_040610755.1 Gordonia sp. NPDC003585
CACGGCCACGTCATCGCGTCCGAAGCGTTGCACCAGATCGCCCAGCGCAGCCTCGGCCGCCGACGCACCGCCCCGGTCGAGAGCACGGCGCACCGCGCCCTTGCGACAGCCGCTGAGGATCAGCCAGTGACCACCGGCCGCAGCGGGCAGTGCGTCGCGGTTGTACCGAAGCAACCCCTTCTCCCCCGCGACCATGTGCGCGGCCGCGATCGTCCTCGACAATCGGCGGTATCCCTCGCTGTCGCGGGCGAGCACCAGCAGATGCTCGCCGGGCGGGTCGTTGTGCCCGGTCCGGGCGACGTCGGGTTCCAGCGACAATTCGGAGCCGAACACCGTCGGCATCCCGAATTCCCTTGCTGCCTCGGCAAAGCGGACGAGTCCGTAGAAGCCGTCGTGGTCGGTGATGGACAGGGCACGCAGATCCAGCCGCTGCGCCTCGGTGACCATCTCCTCCGGCATCGACGCGCCATCGAGAAAGCTGTAGGCACTATGCGCATGCAACTCGGCATACGGCACCGACGATGCGATGCGGGCCACCGGGTCGGGCTGGTATTTCCCACGTTTGCGCGACCACGCCGGACTGTCGTTACCGTCGCCGGAGTTGTCACCGGGGCCGAACGCCTCCCCCGGACGCCCATGCCCGCGAGCGCGCCCCGACAGTACCCGTTCCATCTCCGACCAGGTCGGAGGACCTTGATCCCAGCCCACCCAACCAGTGTATCGAACATATTTTCGATAGACGATGGGGTCCTAGTCGTGCTCCCGACCGATTCTCGCCACGCACAACAGTCCCAGTTGCCGCCAGGTGGCCACACTGCACGCCGGCGGCGGCTCCGATTCGCGCACCACACGCAACACGCGACGGAAGAACTCGCATTCGGAGATGCCGAACTCCACCAGGATGTCGCCGGCGCTACCGCCGCCGTACGGCAGCCAATGCAACGCGAATCGCAGCATGTCGTCGACCAGCGGCGGACGAGACACCTTGGGAGTGACCATGACACTTCCTTCAGCAGCGCGGCGACGACGCGGTGGCGAGCATCGGCAGATCGACCGCGTGGGCCATCGCCCGATAGCCCGCCAGGCTCGGGTGCAGGTTGTCGGGACTCGCGAACTCACGCCGCAGCACCGAAGGATTCGCCGGATCTCGCGTCGCCGCGTCGAAGTCGACCACACCGTCGGCCGATCGCTGCCCACGGATCCAGGCATTGATCTGCTGCCGATGGTGTTCACTCTGCGGATTGAGCAGCACCCCGTCGACCAGCGCGTTCGAGGCGGGTTTGATGGTGCCCAGCCAGATCTTCACGCCGGCACGATGCGCCTGGCCGATCGCGTCGCGGTAGCCGGCGATCATGCCATCGGCATTCGCGAACGGTGGCAAGCCCACATCGTTGATGCCTTCGAGTAGCAGCACGCCGGCGACGCCGCTCTGTTCGAGAGCGTCACGCCGGAATCTCGACAACCCGCGCGACCCCAGCAGCAGCGGTTCGCCACTCGTGAGGAGACGATTGCTGCCGATGCCCGCGTTGACCACCGAGATCGGGATGCTCGCCCCGATCAGCCGACGCTGGAGGCCATCCGGGTAGCGCCCCTGCCGGTCCGCCGCGTTGGGATCGGCGGGCACCGACAGCGGGGTGGCACCCACGAATCCGTCGGTAATCGAATTCCCAAAGGCCACAATAGATCTCGTTGACGCCGGAGCTCGCACATCGAGCGCGTTGACATAGAACCACGACTTGGTGGTCGACGTGTAGCCGGCCGCACTCGTTCGGCCGGTCGCATCACCTGCACCGGCACCGGTGTAGAACGACGTCGCGTTGGCGTTCCAATGCTTGGTCGGCGGGCCCATCGTGCCCGGTACGTGAATACTCACGGCCAGCGGCACAAACGCGCGCACCCTGAATACCACGGGGTCACTGACCACATCTGCACCCGCGGGAACGGTCACCGAGTTCTTGCCGCCGAAGTGGACGGCCACCGGCGTGCTCACGCGCGCACCGCGGAGTTGGGTCGCGACGGTCGTCCGACCGAACGTGATCGGCGACGACCCGAAACGGTTGGTCAATCGCACCCGCAGCACCTCGCCGCCGAGGTGTGGAGTCACGATCATGCGGAACGTCTGATTGCTCACCACCATCGGCACCGGTCCGGCCGACGCGTCGACCGGCGTCACCGAGTCGGTCGGGCTCATCGCCCAGGACGCAACGAAGTGTGTACCGGCACACGTGGGCACCGCCGACGCGATGGTCGACACCCGCGCCGGGCCCAGCCCCGAGGCGACCACCACGACACCGGCCGCAACAGCGACGACCCCTGCGCGCCACCGCGTCCGAACCGAAGAACTTCTACGCACCGAAACCACCTTTCGTGGTCTTGACTGTGGGACGAACGAAATGAGGCATCATCGAACCCTGTGTCGGATGAGCAGACCGAGGCCGGCGGCCAGGGCGAAACACGAGCGCGCCTGCTGTGCGCGGCGGAGCGGCTGTACGCCGAGCACGGCATCTCCGCGGTGTCGAATCGCCAGATCAGCAAAGAGGCCGGGCTCGGCAACAACTATGCGGTCGGCATCCACTTCGGCAGCCACGTGGAGCTGATCCGGGAAATCCTCACTATGCACAATCGGCGACTCGACGAATATCGCAGCGCCGCACTCACTTCGCTCGGCTACATCAGCGATCTGCGCGACTGGCTGCGATGCATGGTCGCCCCCCACGTCGAGTACCTGTACGCGCTCGGCGTGCCCTGCCATTTCGCGCGCTTCTGCGTGCAGGTGACGACCGACCCGACTGTCTCCGAACTCGTCCTGCACGCGGGTGTCGTCGACTCGAAGCCTCTCGCCGAGACGGTGGCCGGCCTGTACCGCGTGTTGCCGATGATGCCCACCGACGTGCTCGACGCACGGAGCGCGTTCACCCGGCACCTGCTGCTGCACTCGCTCGCCGACGTCGAACGCACGCTCAACGACACCGCTGGTTCCCCACTGGAGGTTCGTGAGCAGGTGGATATCTTCGTCGACGCGCTCGTCGGCATCTGGTTGGCACCCATCACCAGCGAAACCTGAACGCAGTGCCGTTCTCGGAGTCACGACGCGCAATTCACCCATCAACCCCACCCGTAAGACGTGATGAAGGCCGATCACCCCCCACGTGGTGATCGGCGCCACTTGATAGTGATACGTCCCAATCCATAAGTCAAGTGACTTAGGATTGCAAGGGAGACACGCCTTAGAGGCGATGCCGAATCAGCGAGTCGAATCGCACGACGAGGGCCTGCTCAGACGCCCTGATGTGCTCGACGATCCCATTGACGGTCTGCAGTAGGTTCCGATCGCGATACCTCAGCCGGATCCCGAGATCCTCTTCCAGCTGAACGATCAGGTCCAGCATCCCGATCGAATCCAGACCGCAATCGGCGAGCGCCGTGGCGGGATCGAAGGCACTCGGCGGGATGGAGAGCACCTGCGAGACGCTGTGCCGTACCAGCATCTCCAGGTCATCCAGGCTGCGTTTCACGGCGTACCTTCCTGCGAGGTCGGGCGCATGTCACACGAGGCGGCGGCCAAACATGAGGCATCATGTGATTTGTGGTGGCAACGCGGAGCGAGCAGACAGCGGCCACCCGTGCGCTCCTGCGGACGACTGCCGAGCGTCTCTACGCACTGCACGGCATCGACGCGGTATCCAGCAGGCAGATCAGCAAGGCTGCGGGCCAGCGGAACAACTACGCCGTCGGCCACCATTTCGGCGACCGAACTGGCCTGATCAGCGCGATTCTGCGGAATCACAACTCGAAGATCGAAGAGTGCCGGCTCCGCGAACTCGACCGACTGCCCGCGCGACCCTCCATTCGCGATTGGATTCGGTGCCTGGTCCGCCCGGAGATGGAGTACCTCGGCAATCTCGGCGAACCGTCGCATTACGCTCGCTTCTGCGCGCACGTCGACGCCAACCCGGCCACCACGCCACTGCTGTACGCCTCCGTCGACGAGTCGACCGCCCTGACCGACGCGCTGCAGGGGTTCTTCGCTGCGCTGCCCACCCTGTCGGACACCATTCTCAGCGCACGCATCACGATGAGCCAGCACATGACGGTCTACACGCTTGCCGAATTCGAGCGCTCCCTCGACGACCCCGACATCACGTCCGGCCGACGAGCCGGTGCCTGGTCGCACCATTGCGAAACCCTCGTCGACGCAACCGTGGGCCTGTGGCTGGCGCCGACCACGCATCACTGACCCCCTTATCGATGAACGACGTACTGTGGGTTCGCGACCACTCCCCGACCGTGAGTCACATGACTTGAGCATAACTCGACTGATGGCAGAGTCGATGATTTCGGCACATTGCCATCGGCCAATGTAAGTGTCACCCTGAGTGACAGACAGATCCAGCTTCGACAGAGATGGACACCCCACATGCCGAACTACTTCATCACCGGTGGCAGCGGATTCATCGGCCGCCGCGTCATCGAGCGCATACTGACCGTCGACAGCACCGCCACCATCCACGCACTGGTTCGTGAGGCATCGCAGTCGCGATTCACCGAGATGCTCGCCGACCTGCCCGGCTCCGACCGCGTCACACTCGTGGTCGGCGATCTCACCGCCCCCGGCCTCGGAATCGATGCGACGAGCATCACCGACATCGACCACGTCGTGCATCTGGGCGCTATCTACGACATGGCAGCCGACGCCGACTCCCAGCATGCCGCCAACGTGGAGGGCACGTCGCGTGTCGCGGACTTCGCTGTCGCACATGACGCTTTGTGCCATCACATTTCGTCGATCGCCGTCGCCGGAGATCACCGCGGGGTCTACACCGAGGACGACTTCGACACCTGCCAAGGATTCCCGTCGCCCTATCACCGCACCAAGTTCGAGGCCGAACGCGTCATCCGGGAACGAGAAGGTCTGCGCTGGCGCGTGTTTCGCCCGTCGGTGGTGGTCGGGGACTCCCGGACCGGCGAGATGGACAAGATCGACGGGCCGTACTACTTCTTCGGCCAACTCGCGCTGCTCGGCCGACTGCCGTCGGCGCTGCGACTCCCGATGCCGGACCTGGGCATGATCAACATGGTGCCGGTCGACTACGTCGTGAACGCGATCGTGGCGCTCCTCGACGTCGAACCGGATCGGAGTGGACTCGTCTTCCATCTCAGCGATCCGCAGCGTCGCACCATCACCGACATGTACAACGCGATCGCGCCAGGATTGAACGCGCCCAAGGGATTCAACGTCATCCCGAATCGCTTCGTCGAACCCGCGATCGCGCTGTCGGGCGTCGGTCCGCTGCGAGTGGGACGTGACCTGGTGGCCGCCCAGCAGAGCATTCCGCCCGCGATTCTCGACACGATGTCGTTGCCCGTCGACTTTAGATCCGAGCACACCGCGTCGGTCCTGCACGAGCACGGCATCTGCCAGCCCGACCTCGACGACTACGGCCCGCGATTGTGGCGCTACTGGGCCAAGAACCTCGACCCGCGCCGCAACCGCCGCACCGACCCGCGCGGACCACTTGTGGGCAAGAACGTGCTCATCACCGGCGGCTCCACCGGCATCGGCAAGTCCACCGCACGGATGTGCGTCGCACGTGGGGCCAATGTGTTCATCGTCGCCCGCGGCGCCGACGAACTCGATTCCGCGGTCGCCGAACTCAACGCCACCGCGAGCAAGAAGGGTATTCCACCGGGCCGGGTGGTGGCCTACCAATGCGACATCACCGACTCCGAGGCAGTCAACGCGCTCGTCAAAACGATTCTCGCCGAACATGATCACGTCGACGTGCTGGTGAACAACGCGGGCCGTTCGATTCGCCGGGCAACGCTGAACTCGGTGGACCGGCTGCACGACTACCAACGCGTGATGGCCGTGAACTACTTCGGTGCGGTGAACCTGATCCTGGAATTGCTGCCGCACATGGTCGCGCGGCAGTCCGGGCACATCGTCAATGTGACGTCGATTGCCGTGCAGTCTCGCGGGCCCCGCTTCGGTGCGTACGCCGCGTCAAAGGCTGCGCTGGAGGCGTTCAGCGATGTCACCGGGACCGAAACCCTGTCCGATCACGTGAGCTTCACCAATGTGCGGCTGCCGCTGGTGCAAACCCGGATGATCGCGCCGACCGAAGCCTACGACAATCAGCCGGGCACCTGGAACGTCGACAAGGCCGCGAGCCGGGTACTCGACGGCATCCTCCGACGACCCCAACACATCAACTCGACGCTCGGCACCATCGCCGAGATCGGACGGCGCCTGACACCCGCACTGACGACGCGTGTTCTGCATCAGGAGTATCTGATGTTCGGCGAATCCGATGCCGCACTGGGCAAGTCGCGGAGTTGACCCACCTGACCGCGGGCTACTCGTAGACCCCCTCGACGACCCAGCCGCCGGAACGGTAGCAGAGCAACAGCGCCCGGGAATCGTCGAGCAGGACCTGAGCACGGGCGGTGATGCCGGCCTCGTCGGTTCCGCTCGGCCATGGGCCGGCCCACCAGCACAGTTCCCAGGCTGCGCCGCGGCCGGCCGGATGCCGGCCGATCCGAACGAGCCGCACCGTGGCCGGCTCCGCGGTGAATGCTCCCCGTCCGGTCACCGAAACCGGTTGTCCGACAGCATCCAGCACGAGAATCTCGGTCTCCGCCAGAACCGCGGGGGCGGGTTGCGGGAGCCGACCAGGCCACGGCGCGTTCGGATCCCGGCTCGGCACCCGCTCATCTCCCAGGGTCACCATGGTGATCCGTTCCGCCGGTCCCCTGCCCCCGCTGAGCACCGGAACCTTGACCGCATCACCACCGAGGATGCCCTGAATGCGCACCAGGGTTCGGCGGGCCCGTTCGTCGGCCTCCGCGTCACCGCCACCGAGATCATATTGGAGGGCACCGGCATCCACGAGTTCCACCGGTTCCAGCCGCAGAGCGGCGATCGGCGAATCAGGCCGGTCGGCCGCGCTCCGACCACGACCACCGGTCAGCCAGCCTTCCAACTGCCATCGGATACGATCCGCGGTCGCATCCGGAGTCAACGGCTGCGCACATCGCCAGGTTCGCGAATGCCGCTGTCCACGTTCAGTTGTCGCCTCAATGGCCAGTCGAGTACAGGCCACCGACGCATCGAGCAGACGGCGATGCAACTTCTCGGCCAGGTGCCGACCGAGGAAGGCCGCGGCATCGACCCGGTCGACGGGCGGGTCACAGGCATGCTCGATGATCACGTCGAGCGATTCCCGGCGACCCGACGGCACCCGTCCCGGTTGCGCATTGGCCAGCCGGTGCGCAACCACCGCATCCGCGGAGAAGCGTGATGCGACGTCGGTGGCCGACAACGCGGCAAACGCACCGATGGTGGATACTCCCAAGCGCCGCAACAAATCCACCAGTTCGGTCCGGGTCGGATCGCTCAGGCTGGGCTCCACTGCCAGATCCGCGACGGGCAGCTTCGCGAGGTAGTGGCCGTCCCCGCCCGGCTCGACTTGCTGTCCGCGCCGAGCCGCGAGTACCGCGGTGAACAGTTCGTCGGCGATACCGACCTGGGATTCGACCCCGCAGGCCGACACCGCGTCGACCACCTCCTCGGCCATGGTCCCTTCACCGCCGAAGTAGCGGACAGCGCGATCACCGGGCACCACCAGGAGCCCCGGGCGCAGCACTTCCAGGGTGGGCACGATCTCGGCCACCACCGCAGCGACCGGTTCGAAGAACCGCCCGTCCCGGTTCTCGTCCGCGGCCACCAGCGTCATCTCCGGACATGCGGACTGCGCCTGTCGTTTCCGCATGCCACGACGCACGCCCATCGTCCGGGCCGATGCCGAACAGGCGACCACGCGGTTGGCCGACAACACCGCGATGGGGTGTTGCGGTGGCAGATCGACCTCGGCCGCAGCAGCCGTCGCCGGCCAGTCCGGACACCACAGCGCCAGCACCCGCATCAGTTCGCCACCGCCAGTTCGTGTTGTGTCGTGGTGGCCTGCACCATCTCCACCCCCTGTGGGCGTGCCACCAGATCAGCCAGCACCGTTTCCGGACGACGCGAACGTCCGGAAACCGTTATCCGCAAACGCATCCCACCGATTCTTCCGAAACCGCACCGGATATCGGCAGGGTCGGCGAGACCCGGGCTGTGCCGATAGGTGAGGACCTCCGTGTCGATGTGGGTCTGCGCACCCGGCCACCTACCACCCACCACGAGCAGAACCGACGACTGTTTACGCGCCCGGCCCATCACCACCCGACTGCGCGACGGCGCGACATCGAGACCACCGGCGCCCAGCACCACCAGGTCCATGCCGTCGAGCAGAACCGCCGCCACCTCGACGGGGTCGGCGCCGGGCAACGGCACCGTTGCGATTCTCGACAGATCCGCGCCCATCTCCGCCGCGGACAACAGACCCAGCCGGGGCAGCCCCACGATCCCCACCTGACCACCGGCGCGGGTCACCTCGGCGATCACCGCGATCAACACCGAGTTCATCCCATCCAGACAGGCGACCGTTCCGCGGGCAATTCCTTTGTGCGGCAGAACTTCCGACAACGGCGAGGGCATCGGCAACGCACCCTCCACCGGGTCGGCGACGTCCACCGCATGCTGATCCGGTTGGCCGGACATCGCCGCCATCCGTTTGCGGAGCTCCGCAATCGGCGTACCACTCATCACTGCGCCGCACCTTTGAGTTCAGTGACCGACATCGTCGAGTAGCCGAGCAACCGCGTACTGAAAGTAGGGGAAGAATCTTCGTCCCCTGGTTCTCGTGTCTTCCCCGAAAAAATTCCCGGGGAAGAAGCCAAGGCTAGGGGAAGAGTTTCTTCCCCTAGTTTCTGCACAGGAGTGACCGGGTTCGCAAGCAAGACATTCCGTCGGCCACTCTTTCGCGAAACACCCTGCCGCGGAAAGCTGTACGTGTCAGCCCGGCCAACTGCATAGTCCACTTGAGCGGGTTGGAGCGTACAGATTTCCGCAACGGCGTGCGCCCACGGACCACTGTTGCGCGCCGAAAGTGGTTGCTTGCCTGGGCAACCCGGGAGCCTCAGCCGCGATGCTCTTCTGCCGAAACTAGGGGAAGAAACTCCTCCCCTAGTTCTCGTGACTTCCCCGAGAAAATCCTCGGGGAGGAAGCCAAGGCTAGGGGAAGAGTTTCTTCCCCTACTTTCTGCAGGACGGGTCTTCGAGGCTCGTCGCTTGTGCTCCTCGCACCTCAGACAGCGGTTGAGACGGCAGCGATCCGACACCGACGACATATCCATTGCACCCTCCAGATCCAGCGTGGTACTCAAGCGAGCCGGGAAGGTGCGCGCCATCGATCACTCGAACGTGTTTTCGATAATTCGATCGTAGAACCGGCCACCGACAACCGTCAACCGCAGCCGTCAGAACAGCGTCAGAGCCTGCTGCAACTCGGGCCTCGCCACCGGAGTGGCATCGGCGTCGTCGGCCGCGTCGCCGCGCATGCCGCCGGAACCGGCCAGACTGTGCCGAACCACCAGCGGACGCATCCGCTCACGCAACCACGACGAATACTCCGGCGTGACGTAGGCACCACGGCCGTACAGTCCGCGGTATCGGCGGACCAGCGCCGGATGCTCGGCCGCCAGCCATTCGAGAAACCACGGCTTGGTCGCGCCGCGCAGATGCATGGGGAACGCCGTCACCCCGGACGCTCCCGCCGCACCGATCGCCCCCAGCAACTCGTCCAGATGCGACGACGAATCGGTCAGATACGGGATGACCGGGGCGACCATCACGTGCGGGGCGAATCCGGCGTCGGCAACCTCGCGGATGAGGGCGAGCCGCGCCGCGGGCGACGGCGTTCCCGGCTCGATCTGCTTCTGCAGGTCGGCGTCGAAGAATGCCAGCGAAATGCCGATGCTCACCGACACCTGCCCGGCAGCTTGCCGCAGCAGTGGCAGATCGCGGCGCAGCAAGGTGCCCTTGGTGAGGATCGAGAACGGGGTGCGCGACTCCGCGAGCGCCGTGATCACCCCGGGCATCAAACGGTAGCGCCCCTCGGCCCGCTGGTAGGGGTCGGTGTTGGTGCCGAGCGCCACCACCTCCCGCGTCCACGACCGACGGCGCAACTCCCGCCGCAGCACCGCTGCGACGTTCAGTTTCACCACCACCTGGCTGTCGAAGTCTCGACCGGCATCCAGATCGAGATACTCATGGGTCGGTCGCGCGAAGCAGTAGCGACACGCGTGCGTACAACCCCGAAAAGTGTTCACGGTGAAGTGAAATGGCAGATGCGACGCCTCCGGAACACGATTGAGCGCGCTCTTGGCGAGCACCTCGTGGAAGGTGATGCCCTCGAATTCCGGTGTCTGCACCGAGCGGACAAGACCCGATCGGGCAAACCCGGGAAATGCGCCGTCGTCGGCGTCGACCGACTGATCCGACCATCGCATAACGCGAGTCGAACATACGTGCGATATCGCTGTCAAGTGCGACGCACCGGCCAGGGCATGCGCGCCCGGCCCGGCCGCTATCATCGCCCTATGTCCACCGAGTCCACCAATCGTCGCATGCCAGGTCCGCAGTACCTGGTGGCCGGACGATATCGCCTGCTGTCGCGCATCGGCGGCGGCGGAATGGGCACGGTATGGCTGGCGCGCGACCAGCTCCTCGACCGCGAGGTCGCGGTCAAGCAGGTCGTCTCCACCGAGGGGCTCACCGAGGAGTCGGCCGACAACATCCGTCAGCGCGCGATGCGCGAAGGCCGCATCGCCGCGAAGCTCTCCCACCGCAACGCCATCGCGATGCACGACGTCGCCCTCGACCGTGGTGAACCGTGGCTGGTGATGGAGTACCTCCCATCGCGCAGTGTCGCCCAGATCCTGCATGCCACAACCACTCTGGATGTACAGGAGGCCGCGCAGATCGGCGCCCAGGTGGCCGACGCGATGGCCGAGGCGCACGCCGCGGGGATCGTGCACCGCGACATCAAGCCCGGCAACATCCTCATCGCCACCGGCGCACGCAACGCCGGACTGGTCAAGATCACCGACTTCGGCATCTCCCGCGCCAAGGACGACGTGACCCTCACCCAGGCGGGCGTCATCACCGGCACGCCGGCCTACTTCGCCCCGGAGGTCGCACGCGGTACCGAACCCGGCGAGCCGTCGGACGTGTACTCGCTCGGAGCCACCGTGTACACGATGATCGAGGGGCAGCCGCCGTTCGGTATCGACGAGAACTCGCTGGTACTCCTGCACCGCGTGGCCCGGGCCAGAATTAATCCCATGACCAAAGCCGGTGCGCTGCAGCCGGTTCTGCTCAGACTGCTCGAACCGAGCCCCACCCGGCGACCGACGATGGAACAGGCACGCGACCTGCTCGCCGGAGTGGCCGCCGGCAACCACCGGACCACGCAGCAGGTGCTGACCGGAAAGCTCGCGAAACCAGGTGGCGGCGTTCCGATCTGGGCGCAGTCCTCGAACACCCTGCCGCCGAGCACCATGCCACCCCGCACACCCACCGGCTCACACGCACCGGTCCACAATACCCCGGTGCGCAATGCTGCAGCCTACGCGCAGACGATGTCGACGCCTGCACCTTCCGGCGGCGTGTCACCGCACACTCCGCCACTGCCACCCAGCGGGGCCTATCCGCCGGCGCCACCACCGTCGTACCCGGGCGTGTATGCGCCTGTGCCACCTCGGAAGTCGTCGTCGAGCGGGCCACTCGCGGCCGCCATCTTCGGCTTCTTCGTGCTCCTCGCCATCGCGGCGGTACTCATCATCGCCATAGTGCGCTGAGCTCGCAGACGACCTGTTCAGCCGATGTGCCTCGTCGCCGCCCAGCGGGTCAGCGCGTTGCGGTTGGATTGCTGCGTCTTGCGTAACACGTTGGAGGCGTGGGTTTCCACCGTCTTGATCGAAATGAACAGCTCTTCGGCGATCTCCCGATACGTATAGCCACGCGCAAGGAGCCGCAGCACCTCGAGTTCGCGTCGGGTCAGCGAATCCAACTCCGGATCCAGCGGCGGTTCAGGCGCACTCGACTTACCGGTGAACGAATCCAGCACGAAGCCGGCGAGACGCGGACTGAAGACCGCGTCGCCGTCGGCCACCCGGCGTACCGCGTCGGCCAGTTCCGCACCGCTGATCGTCTTGGTCACGTAGCCGCGGGCGCCCGCACGGATTGTCGCGATCACATCCTCGGCTGCGTCGGACACGCTGAGTGCCAAGAAGACCGGGGCGTCGGAACCCATCGCGTCGACGACGGAGCGCAGCACGGCGACACCGCCGCCGGACGGCATGTGCACATCGAGGAGCACCACATCCGGTGTCGTCGCGGCGATCCCGGCGACGGCCTCGGCGACCGTGCCCGCTTCCCCGACCACCCGCAGACCCGACTCACCCGCCAGTTCGGCACGCACCCCGGACCGGAACACGGCGTGGTCGTCGACCAGGTAGACACCGCACACTCGATCTTGGGATTCCACTTGTCCAGCCACGTCGCTCATCGTGTGTGCCCGTCCTCCTGATCCGGTTGTCCACCCGTATCTTTCTCGTGTTCGACGCCCGCGTCGAGGCGTGGCACCACCAGCCGCACGTTGGTACCCCGGCCGGGCGTCGAATCGATGCGCACAGTTCCCTCGGCGCGTTCGATGCGAGCGCGGATCGACCGCGCGATGCCCTGCCGGTCGTCGGCGACCGCGTCGGGGTCGAAACCAGCGCCACGGTCGCGGATGAAGACCTCCACCTCGGGTTCGGTGATCTCGCAGTACACGTCGACCGTCCGCTCCCCAGAGTGCTTGGCCGCGTTGACCAGTGCCTCCCGCGTCGCCCCGACCAACGCTGCCCACCGCTTGGCGTCGGCGGTCTCCTCCGGACGCAGATCGCCGACCGTCACCACCTCGACCTCGATCCCGTAGGCGTCCTCCACCTCCGCGCCGACTCCGCGCAGTGCGGCGGCCAGCGAATCGTTGCGATGGGCAGGATCACCGAAAAGCCATGCACGCAGCTCTCTTTCCTGGCTGCGCGCCAGACGGGCGACCGCCTCCGGCTTGCCGGCCTGCTTCTGGATGAGCGCCAACGTCTGCAGCACGGAGTCGTGCAGATGCGAGGCGATCTCCTCACGCTCGGCGTTGCGAATGCGCGCGGCGCGCTCCTCGTTGAGCGCGCGCCACATCCGCATCCACAGCGGGACCGTCAACAGCACCACACCGATGAGGGTGGCCACCACCGCGAGGATCGTTGTGTTGAGCCCACCGAAGCTGCGGTTGCCCGCCAGGACCACCACCACAAGACCACCGATGACCAGGACCACACCGCCGATCAACCGGGTCCAGGTGAGTATCGGTGTGCGTGGCGCGGTTCGGGAGGTGTCGAATTCGCGCCATACCAGGCTGGCGCCGATCGCGATGAACACGAACGGAACCAAGTAGGCGGCCGGGGTGCCCGACGCGGCGAACCCCACCACCGCCATGGCCACCAGGCCGATCAACGCCAGGCCAAGCGACTGTCGGCGCACCCCCGGCGGCGGTGGCGTCGTGTCGTCGCCGGGCGGGCAGAAGAACCAGAGCAGTCCATAGGCGACCACACCTGCGCCCGCGAGTGCCGCCAGCACCACGAACACGATGCGGACGCGGAAGGCGTCCACGCCGAGATGGTCGGCGATGCCACCGGCAACACCGGCGATCACCCGCCCACCGTCGCGTCGCACCAGTCTCGGCGCAGCGTCGACCTCCACGTCACTCACCCTTCCGATACTGGCACGCGGGCACCGGTTCGACATCAGGGTCGATCCCGGATCCGATCCCGGGATTCCGGGCAGAACTCAGGGTCATACCCGATGCATCGGGAGGCTCCCACGGCCCACGATGGTCATCATGGACACCAAGGATCTCCAGCAGCAGGTCACCGACCTGTGGGCGACGCGTCCGGTGCGGCCCGACGACCCGCGCACGATCGCGGGTGTGTGCAGCGGCATCGCAGCGCGCTATCGGGTGGACCCGACGCTGGTCAAGGTGGCGTTTGTGGTCGCCGCGTTCTTCGGCGGCAGCGGACTGCTGCTGTATCTGGCCGCGTGGATCGCCATGCCGGGTGCGGCCAAGGCGCGCGCGGCTGCCGCGCGGGGTCGTCGGCCGTCGACGCGGATCAAGCTGCACGGCCCGCGATTCATCTTGTTCGCCGTACTGGCCATCGTGGTCATCACGTCCTTCGGCCCCAACCGGACCTGGGGTTCGGGTGGCCTGGTCGGCGCCATCCTGATGCTCGTCGGCTGGTGGCTGCTGTACCTCCGCACTCCCACCCCGCCGCCGGGAACGTCGGTCGACACCCAACCCGGCGCCCTCACTTCCCCTGCCAACACCGCCGCACCCAACTTCGGTGCTTCCGACCACTTCGAGAGATGGATACCACGCGCCATGATGAACCCCGGAGAGCACCCGCCCACGCCTGCCCCGCGGAGCGACACCACCGACAACCCGACCGCCGTCCTCGAACCGACGACAACCACACCCCCGGCCTGGGATCCGTTGGGCGCCGCCAGCTTCGCGTGGGATCTTCCCGAGCCGGCGACGCCGGTCTACGAGCCTCCCCGCGACCGCCGTTCACCGCTCACCCTCGTCGTGTTGGGCATCGCAGTCATCGTGGGGGCAGCCGGGACCGCCGCCCATCAGGCGGGCATCGACTGGTTCACCCCCGGACGTGTGCTGTCCCTCGCGCTGGCCGTCGTCGGTGCCGGTCTGATCTACGCGGGTCTTCGACGTCGCAGTTCCGGACGACACAGCACCGGACTCGTACCGATCGCGATCATCCTCGGCGTCGCCACGGTCGTCACAACAGCCGCCGCCGGGTTCTCTGGCTTCCCGGAGGGCGGCGTGGGCGACCGCGATTGGAAACCGTTGACGGAGAACGACATCAAGCCCGAATACACGCTCGGCATGGGCGCCATGGTGCTGGACTTGCGCGAGGTCGAACTGACCTCCGACCGGCGCGTCGAACTGCGCAGCGGCATGGGCGAGATCACCGTGAAGGTGGGCCCCGACATGAACGTTCGCGCGGAATGCAGCACCGGACTCGGCGACTATCACTGTCCGGAAGGCCTGGACGGCGGCGGTGACGGCACCGCCGGTCCGGTACTCACGATCGACGCCCACAGCGGTATGGGCAAAGTGGAGGTTGTGCGATGAGTGACACAGATCAGACGTCGGCCATCGAGCGGCACCGTTCGCCAGGGCTGGTGCTCTTCGGACTGCTCGCGCTCGGCGTCGCGGTGTGGGGCATCGCGGACGGACCGACCTTCCCCGACGCGTCGAATCTCGGCTGGCTGGCTGTCGGGGTCGGGCTGGTGGTCGGGTTGCTCCTGATCGTCACCGGTGCGCGATCGCAGCGTTGAGCAGAACCCTCACTCCCATTCGATGGTGCCCGGGGGTTTGCTCGTGACGTCGAGGACGACGCGGTTGACGTCGGGCACCTCGTTGGTGATGCGGGTGGAGATCACTTCGAGCACCTCGTAGGGCACCCGGGTCCAGTCGGCGGTCATCGCGTCCTCGCTCGACACCGGGCGCAGCACGATCGGGTGCCCGTAGGTGCGGCCGTCGCCCTGGACGCCCACACTCCGCACGTCGGCGAGCAGGACCACCGGACACTGCCAGATCTGTGTGTCGAGGCCGGCTGCGGTCAGTTCTTCGCGGGCGATCAGGTCGGCCTTGCGCAACATGGCGAGCCGGTCAGCGGTGACCTCGCCGACGATGCGGATCGCCAGACCCGGGCCGGGGAACGGCTGCCGCGCAACGATGTCCTCGGGTAGGCCCAGCTCACGGCCCACCGCGCGGACCTCGTCCTTGAACAGCAGCCGAAGCGGTTCGACGAGGTCGAACTCGAGATCTTCCGGCAGTCCGCCGACGTTGTGGTGGCTCTTGATGTTCGCGGCACCGCTGCCACCACCGGACTCGACGACGTCCGGGTACAGCGTGCCCTGCACGAGGAACTCGACCTTCTGGCCATCGTCGGCGTGATCGCCCAGAACCTCGCTCACCGCGCCCTCGAAGGACCGGATGAACTCGCGGCCGATGATCTTGCGTTTGGTCTCCGGGTCGCTGACGCCGGCGAGTTCATCGAGGAACGTCTCTGCCGCGTCGACCGTGACCAGCTTGGCTCCTGTGGCGCCGACGAAGTCGTGCTGGACCTGCTCGCGCTCACCGGCTCGCAGGAGTCCGTGGTCGACGAAGACACACGTGAGCCGGTCGCCGATGGCGCGCTGTACGAGGGCTGCGGCCACCGCCGAATCCACGCCACCGGAAAGTCCGCAGATGGCGAGGCCGTCGCCGATCTGGTCGGACACCGCGTCGATAAGGGTGTCGGCGATGTTGGCCGGGGTCCAGGTGGCCTCGAGTCCGGCGATCTCGTAGAGGAATCGGGTGAGGATCTGCTGGCCGTGCGGGGTGTGCAGCACCTCGGGGTGGTACTGGACGCCCGCCATGCGACGTTCCACGCATTCGAAGGCGGCGACCGGTGCGCCCGGCGTCGAGCCGGTCACCACGAATCCCTCGGGGGCGACCTGCACCGCGTCGTTGTGGCTCATCCACACCGGCTGGGTGTCCGACAGGCCCTGATGCAGAATGCCCTCCCCGTTCAAGGTGAGCGTGGTGCGGCCGAACTCGCGACCACCGGTGTTGGCGACCTCGCCCCCCAGCTGGCGCGCCATCGACTGGAATCCGTAGCAGATGCCGAACACCGGAATGCCGAGCTCGAAGACCTGCGGGTCGAGCCCCGGTGCGTTGTCGGCATACACCGACGCCGGACCACCCGACAGGATGATCGCGACCGGGTCCTTGGCGGTGAAGTCGGCCAGTCCGGCGTCGTGGGCGATGACCTCGGAGTAGATCCGGGCCTCCCGCACCCGTCGTGCGATCAGCTGCGCGTATTGCGCGCCGAAGTCGACGACCAGAACCGGTCGCGGCCCGTCGAACCGCGATCCGTCGAAGAAGCCCTGAGCAGCAGAATCCGTCACGGAAGAAAGTGTAGTGGCGAACCGGTCAGTGCCTGGGCGCGCGGGTGCCCGGCGGGTTTCGACGGGAGATCTCATTGACGGGCCAGCGCAGCGACGCGGGTTTGAGGTGGAATACTGCGAGATCGTCATGGACAACGCTTCTTCCGGAACCCAGCCGCACAAACGGCACAATCCCTGGTCCCTGTCGGTCACCGACATCACGCAGGCAGCGGTGTTCGCGGCGCTGATCGCCGCGCTCGGACTGCCGGGTGCCATCAATCTGCCGGGCGGTGTGCCGATCACGCTGCAGACGATGGGCGTGATGCTCGCCGGTGCGATCCTCGGCCCGAAGAAGGGCACCCTCGCGGTGGGAATCTTCATGGTGCTGGCGATCGCCGGACTGCCGATTCTCGCCGGCGGCATCAATGGTCAGGCGTCGCTCGCCTCCGCCCGCGGCGGCTACTTCCTGGGCTTCCTGCCCGGGGTGATCGTCATCGGCGTGCTCACCGCGGTCATGCTGTCGACGCCGTCGGGCGACGGCAAACCGCGCTATCGGGTGACCTGGGGCATTCTCATCAACCTGCTCGGTGGCCTGGTGGTGATCTACGCGTGCGGTGTGGCCTGGCTGGTGATCCGTGGATACCTGACCTGGTGGGCGGCCATCACCACCAACGGACCCTATGTGGCGGGCGACGTCATCAAGGCGGTCATCACCGCTCTCGTGGCCGCCCAGGTGCACCGCGGGTGGCCTGGCCTGATCGAACCGATTCGGCTCCGCAAGCCCTCACCACCGGAACCCTGATCACCAGCACATGATCGAGATCGCCGACGTCACCCACGCCTACGACGACCGGGTTGTGCTGCGCGATGTTTCACTCACGCTGGGCGAACAACGCATCGGGATGGTCGGCGCCAACGGCAGCGGCAAGTCGACGCTCGCCCGGATGATCAACGCTCTCGTCACCCCCGACACCGGCACGGTCACGGTCAACGGGATCGACGCGGCCAAACACAAACGTCGCGTCCGACGCGAGGTCGGATTCATCTTCTCCGACCCCGACCGGCAGATCATCATGCCGACCGTCATCGAGGACATCGAACTGTCGTTGCGGCGCACCGAACTCACGAAAGCCGAACGGACACAGCGGGCTCGCGCCGTCCTCGACCGTTTCGGACTGGCCGATCACGCCGACCATCCGGCCGCACGGTTGTCCGGAGGACAGAAGCAACTCCTCGCGCTGGCGTCGATCTTCGTGACCGAACCCCGCATCATCGTCGCCGACGAACCGACGACGCTGCTCGACCTGCGCAACAGCCGGATGTTGCGTGAGGTGTTCACCACGCTCGACGAACGACTGATCGTGGTGACCCACGACCTCGACCTCGTCGACGACTTCGACCGGGTCATCGTGCTCGACGACGGCCGGGTGGTGGCCGACGATGTGCCCGCCGCCGCGATCGCCGCTTACCGCCGGATGATGTCGTGAGCGCGTTGGGCGTCTACCGCCCGGGAAACACCCTGCTGCATCGTCTTCCGCCGGGCGTGAAGTTGGTCGGGCTGGGCGCGGGGATCGTCGCGATGTCGGTGTGGGTACGCTCCCCCGCGGCGTTGGGGATCGCTGCAGTCGCGGTGGCCATGGTGTACGCGTTGGCCGGTCTCGGACCCGTCACCGCGTGGCGTCAGCTCCGACCGATGCTGTGGATCACGCTGTTCATCTTCGCCTTCCAGTGGGTGTTCACCGATTGGCAACGGGCGGTAGTGGTCTGCGGAGTTTTGGTCTTGTCGGTGGCGTTGGCAGCGGTGGTCACGTTGACCACCCGCACGACAGACATGCTCGACACCATCGTCGCCGTGCTGAAACCGATGCGCCGCATCGGGGTTCCGGTCGACCACATCGCGATGGCCCTGGCACTGACGATCCGGGCCATCCCGATGATGGTCGAGATCATCCGCGAGGTGGACGAAGCACGGCAGGCGCGCGGCCTACGACCGGGTGCACGAATCCTGTTCGCACCCATCGTGATCGCGGCGTTGCGAACCGCCGAGGGGTTCGCCGACACGCTCACCGCACGCGGTTTGGACTGATTGGCCGAGGGAACATGCTGCCCCACACCGGCTGACCGCACATCGTCCGCCGACTGAGTTCCCTCCGCTGCCTGAGGTGCGACGAGCGCTAGCCGCCGGGCTGAGGAGCCCCGTGCGAGGTACGAGCATGGGAGCGTCTCGAAGTCGAAGAGCCTCGAAGGCCTGGTGACCGCTGCTGCTTGGTCGCCGAATTACCCTGTCTCGCCATGCCCTTCGAGGCTCTCGGCTAGCGCCTCGAGCACCTCAGGGAGCGGAACGTACGGGTCAGCGGGTCGGTCACCGAGTTCCTCGAGTCAGCGACCCACCCGCCGCCTGCGGCGGCGATCGTGGAGGCGGGAAGAGGGCCGTGGAGCGCGGCGCGGCAACGATGATCCACGAAAAATAGGGGAAGAAACTCGTCCCCTACCCCTGGAGTCCTCCCCGCGAATTTTCTCGCGGACGACTCAACAAGCAGGGGCAGAAAGTAGGGGAAGAACCTTCCCCTACTTTCAGTGGTCCGGCGCCTCGCTGACGTGGCCCGTTCGCCTGCCCTTCGAGGCATCCCTCGGCCGGCGCCTCGGGCACCTCAGAGCGGTGGGGTGGTGGACGCTTACGCGCAGTTCAGAGCGCTAGTCACCGACCTCTTCGGATCAGAATCGCGGGTCATGCGATCAGCTGGTGTGCACGATCCGCTCGACCGGAGTAATCGGCAAGCGCAGCGCTCCGGGCGCGGATTCCGGCACCACCGGCGCCGTGGGAGCGCATGGACTGATCCGCTCGTACGGACGGCCCTGTGCGGGACGCTGGTCATTCTCGCCCTTGTTGGGCCACAACGCCATCGCACGCTCGGCCTGCGCGCAGATCGTCAGGGACGGGTTGACACCGAGGTTCGCCGAGATCGACGCGCCGTCGGTGACGTGCAGGGTCGGATAGTTCCACACGCGGTGATACGGGTCGATGACACCGGCTTTCGGGTCGTCGGAGATGGCGCAGCCGCCGAGGTAGTGCGCGGTGAGCGGCATGTTCACGATGTCTCCCCACGTGCCGCCGGCGAGTCCGTTCGGCAGCTTGCCCGCGATCCGTCGAGTGGCCTCGTTGCCCTTGGGGATCCAGGTCGGATTGGGTTCGCCGATGCCTTGCTTGGACGTGATGTAGCGCAACGGTCCACGCTTGCGCACGAAGGTGGTCAGCGAGTTGTTGTTGTTCTGCATGACCAGTGCGATCACCGTGCGTTGGCTCCACTTGCGTACCACCAGGAGTCGCACCAGCAAGAACGGATTCCGGATGACCTGCCGGAGGAACTGCCCGAACCGGTTCGCCGGGGATCCGCCGTCGGTCAGCGCCGTCTGTAGGTAAGCGATCGCGTTGGAGCCCTTGCCATAACGCACCGGCTCGATGTGGGTGTTGGATTCCGGATGGAAGGACGACGTGATCGCCACGCCGCGCGAATAGTCGTGTGCGGGATCGAATTTCCCGGCCATCGCACCAAGGATCGACTCCGAGTTGGTCCTCGTCAGCTCGCCCATCGCGTCCGAGATCCCCGGCAGCGTCGTATGTTTCGCGTGATGCATCAATCGCTGCGTATTGAAGGTGCCGGCCGCGACGATCACCTGCCCCGCGGTGTAGACGCGGGCCCGACGACCCAGCGGACCCCATGACGACGACCCGTGCGTGCCCACCGACCATGTGCCGTCGGTCTTCTGCTCGAGCGAGTCGACGGTGGTGCGCGCGATGATGGTGGCCCCACGACGTTCGGCGAGTCCCAGGTAGTTCTTCATCAGGGTGTTCTTGGCGCCGACCCGACACCCTGTCATGCACGCGCCGCATTCGGTGCAGGCCGTGCGCGCCGGTCCCACACCGCCGAAGTACGGATCGGCCACGGTCTCGCCCGGCTCGCCGTCGAGGCCGGTCTTGGCACCGAAGAACACGCCGACCGGCGTCGAGGTGAAGGTGTCGGCGACACCCATCTCCGTGGCGACCTCTTTCATCACCCGATCGGACTCGGTGAAGGTCGGATTGGTCACCACACCCAGCATGCGTCGTGCCTGGTCGTAGTAGGGAGTGAGCTCGTCCTCCCAATCGGTGATGTGGTTCCACTGCGGATCGGTGAAGAACGGGGTCGGCGGCTTGTACAGGGTGTTCGCGTAGTTGAGCGACCCGCCACCTACGCCCGCACCCGCCATGATCATGACGTCCTTCAGCGCATGTATCCGCTGAATGCCGTAGAGGCCCAGCTTCGGCGCCCACAGCCACTTGTGCAGGCGCCAGCTGGTCTTCGCGAATTCCTCGTCCTCAAAGCGCCGACCGGCCTCGATGACACCGACCCGGTATCCCTTTTCCACCAGGCGCAGCGCACTCACGCTCCCGCCGAATCCGGAACCGATGATGAGCACGTCGAAATCACATGGGGCTGCCATGAGCAACCATACTAACGCACATTGTCACATAGCGTGACGCGGGTCACCGGTGGACCGAGAGGCCCACCTTCTGGAACTCCTTGAGATCGCAGTATCCGGCCTTGGCCATGGCCCGTCGCAGCGCGCCCACCAGGTTCAACTCTCCGAACGGGTCGTCGGATGGACCGGTGAGCACCCGGTCGAGCGTGGGCCGATCCTCATCGATCGCCACCTGGAGCAAAGCACCACGCGGGGTATCCGGATGCGCTGCCGCCGACGGCCAGTACCAGCCACGACCAGGGGCCGACGCACTCGCGGCCAGCGGCGTCCCCAGCACTGCGGCGTCCGCTCCGCACGCGATCGCCTTGATCAGGTCACCGGAGGTGTGAATGTCGCCGTCGGCGATCACATGGACGTACCTGCCGCCGGTCTCGTCGAGGTAGTCCCGGCGGGCCGCGGCGGCGTCGGCGATCGCTGTGGCCATGGGTACTCCGATTCCGAGAACCTCACCGGTCGTGGTCGCGCCGGTGGCCGAACCGTAGCCGACGATCACGCCTGCCGCGCCGGTCCGCATCAGATGCAATGCGGTGCGGTGATCGTGGACGCCGCCCGCGATCACCGGGATGTCGAGGTCGGCGATGAAGGTCTTGAGGTTCAACGGTTCTCGCGTCGCGCCCTCCGAATCCACCTGCGCCACATGCTCGGCCGAGATGATGGTGCCGTGCACGACGAGGATCTCCACGCCCGCAGCCAACAACGCGGGCGTCAGCTCGGGCGCATGTTGCGGACTGACCCGCACCGCCGTGGTCACACCGGCCTCACGGACCTGCGACACCGCCTCGGCGAGCAGTCCACTGTCCAGTGGCGCTGCATGCAACTTCTGCAGATGCCGCACGGCCGCATAGGGATCCGGGTCCTCGGCCGCGATCTTGACCAGTTCGGCGATCTTGGCGTCGACGTCGCGATGCCGAGCCCACAGACCCTCGCCGTTGATGACGCCGAGGGCACCGAGCTTGCCCAGCTCCACGGCCATCTGCGGGGAGACGAGCGCGTCGGTGGGATGGCTCAGGATAGGCGCCTCGAACCGGTAGGCATCGATCTGCCATGCCGTCGACACATCCTTGGACGATCGGGTTCGCCGTGACGGCACGATGCTGATGTCATCCAGCTCGTAGGTCCGTCGGGCGGTTCTGCCCATACCGAATTCGACGAGATCACGCACCGGTGCGCCTTTCTGCTGTCCGCTTCACTCAGCGGGAATAGTAGTTGGGTGCCTCTGCGGTCAATGTGATGTCGTGCGGATGCGACTCCTTGAGGCCGGCCGCGGTGATCTGCACGAAGCGCGCCTGCTGGAGATCGGTGATCGACGTCGACCCGGTGTATCCCATCGCCGCCCGCAGCCCACCGACGAGCTGATGGATGACCTGCGTGAGCGGGCCACGGAACGGCACCCGGCCCTCAATGCCTTCGGGCACCAGCTTCTCTTCCTTGAGGACGTCGTCCTGGAAGTAGCGGTCCTTCGAATACGACTTGCCCTGCCCGCGTCCCTGCATCGCACCCAGCGAACCCATGCCGCGGTAACTCTTGAACTGCTTGCCGTTCACCAGGATCAGATCGCCCGGAGCCTCGGCGGTACCGGCCAGCAGCGAGCCGAGCATGGCGGTCGACGCGCCGGCGGCGAGCGCCTTGGCGATGTCGCCCGAGTACTGCAGACCGCCGTCGGCGATGACCGGGACGTCGGCCTGCTTGCACACCGTGACGGCTTCGAGGATCGCGGTGATCTGTGGTGCACCGACACCAGCGACCACGCGGGTGGTGCAGATGGAGCCCGGTCCGACACCAACTTTCACCGCGTCGGCACCGGCATCGATGAGAGCCTGTGCGGCCTCGCGGGTCGCGACATTGCCGCCCACGACGTCGACGCGGTCACCGACCTCGGCCTTGAGTTTGGCGACCATGTCGAGCACGAGGCGGTTGTGGGCGTGTGCGGTGTCGACGATGATGACGTCGGCACCCGCGTCGGCCAGTGCCATGGCCCGCTCCCACTGCGGATCGCCGGTACCCACGGCGGCGCCGACCAGCAGTCGACCGTCGGCGTCCTTGGTGGCCAGCGGATGCTGTTCGGTCTTCACGAAATCCTTGACGGTGATGAGACCGGTCAGCCGGCCGTTGCCGTCGACGATCGGCAGCTTCTCCACCTTGTTGCGCCGCAGGAGACCCAACGCGGCTTCCGCCGAAACACCCTCGTGCGCGGTGATGAGCGGCGCCTTGGTCATCACTTCGGAAACCGGACGATCCTGATCGACCTCGAAGCGCATGTCGCGGTTGGTGATGATGCCCACCAGCTCACCGCGATCGTCCACCACCGGCAGGCCGGAGATGCGATACCGCGCACACATCGAGTCGACCTCGGCGAGCGTGTTGGTCGGCGAGCAGGTGACCGGGTCGGTGACCATCCCGGCCTCCGACCGCTTCACCGTCTCCACCTGGCCGGCCTGATCCTCGATCGACAGATTGCGATGCAGGACACCCATACCGCCCGCGCGGGCCATGGCGATTGCCATCCGCGCCTCGGTCACGGTGTCCATCGCCGAACTCACCAGCGGCACACGGAGGGAGATGTTCTTGGTCACTCGCGAGGAGGTGTCCACCTCGCTCGGGATCACGTCGGAGGCCGAGGGCAGCAACAGGACGTCATCGAAGGTCAGGCCGAGCATCGCGACCTTGCCGGGATCGTCTCCACCGGTACGAACATGCGTCATCTGTCCATGGTATCGACTCTGGCCAATCGGTATTGCCCACCCCGGTGCGGTGCTCGCGGAAGCGTTCGCCCGACGCAGACAGGTGGTGTGTAGGGATACGGCGCGCGTGCCGCACCATCGGCTACGGTGGTTGTGTGCGCGACCACCTTCCACCCGGCCTTCCGCCGGACCCGTTTGCCGACGATCCGAGCGATCCCGCCTCGGCTCTCGACTCTGTGGAGCCGGGCATCCCGCTCGACGAGAGCGAGCGACTCGCTGTCGAAGAGGACCTCGCCGATCTCGCCGTCTACGAAGCACTCCTGGCCCATCGCGGGGTCCGTGGCCTGGTGGTGGTCTGTGACGACTGCCACGAGGACCACTACCACGACTGGGACATGCTGCGCGCCAACCTTCTTCAGCTCCTGATCGACGGCACGGTCCGTCCACACGAGCCCGCCGTCGACCCACGCCCCGACGCCTACGTGACGTGGGACTACTGCCGCGGGTATGCGGACGCGCGCAATCACCTCGACGAGGATCGCTGACCCGAAGAAGCCCCTGCGCTTCCGGAGCTACCCTCAGCCGGCGGAAGAAGCCTCAGCGCGACGGAACCGCCGTGGTGGTGGTCGTCGTGATCGTCGGAACCGGCTCGTCGGGGACATCGGCCGGCGTGCTCTGCAACGTCGACGACGGCGGTGGTAGCGGCACCGCCGTCGTGAAGGTCGTGGTCGGGACGACCGTCGGTCGCGTCGTTTCCGGTGGATTCGTCGGTCCGGGTCCCGGCGGGTTGGACGGTCCGGGTCCGGGCGGGTTGGTCGTGGTCGGTGTGTCGCCGCGCGGTGTTGTCGGCGGCGTCGTCCCCGGTGTCGTGGTGTCGGTGCGCGGATTGGTCGATTCCGGAGGAGTCGTTCGGGCGTCGGTTCCGGTCCGCGTACGCGGATCGACCGTGGCCGAGTCATCACCCGGTGACGTGGTCACCGAGCCCGGGCCGGTCGTCGACGGACTGCCGGTCGGGCTCGCGGATTTCGCAGTGCCCGCACGCAAACGGGAGATCCAATCGTTCATCTGATCTCGCGTGTCGCCCTTACGCATCGGCCCCATCTGGCTCTCCGCCTTGGCGATATAGCTCGCCGCGGCCGAAGTGTCGCCGATGGCCATCGCCGCTTCGGCCTGCTCGAGATTCGACCGCACGTCATGAGCGGCTTGGGTCTCGGATGCGGCCTGTGCAAATACGACCTTCTTGACCGGCCACAACGGATCTCCGGGCTGCGAACCCTCCGACAGCACGGTGAGACCTGCGGCAGCCACGATGACGATCGCGGCAGCACCCGAGATCACGCGGAGATGGCGGACCATCCGCTTACCCCGACTCGCACGCTCGGTGGCGGCGATGGCGCGTTCGACCTCGTCGACTGTCGGCAACTCCGGTGCCGGCTGGTCCACGATCCCGTGGCGCCAGTCCGACAGCAGCGCGGCGAGTTGGTACTCCTCGTCGTCACGGGTCTCCACCGGTACGTCGCGCGACAACGCGTCGATGAACTGGTCGTCGAAGGCGACCTGCGAGATGTCGACCGGCTCGCCGTCAGCCCCGTCGCGGGGCCAGTCGACCGGCCCGGTCGGGCCGCCGTGATTGTCGGGCAGGGGGTCATTGCCGGTGTTCGCCCGGCGATGGCGCCAGTCATGCGCGTCGTTCATTTGACCCTCCTGTCCTGTTCAACTCGTTCTTCAGCTTTGCCAATGCCCGGTGCTGGGCGACCCGAACCGCCCCGGGCGTACTTCCCACCGCTGCTGCGGTTTCCTCGGCGGACATCCCGACCACCAAGCGCAGCACCAGCACTTCACGCTGCTTCTCCGGGAGGATGTCGAGCAGTGCCCGCATCCGTCTGCTGGCGTCGGCGTCGAGTGCGAGCTGTTCTGGCCCGCCGGTGACGTTGGTGACCTCGGGCACCGCATCAACCGGATCGGCCTTCACCCGCCCCGCCACTCGCAGTGCGTCGGCCACCTTGTGCGACGCGATGCCGTAGACGAAGGCCATGAACGGCTTACCCTGGTCCTGGTACCTGGGCAACGCGGTCATCACCGCCATCAACGCCTCCTGCGCTATGTCATCGGCGGAGAACAAATGGCGTTCTCCGACTCCAATTCGCCCTCGGCAGTAGCGCAGAATGGGATCCTGCACACTTTCGAGAACTGACGTGAGCGCGACCCTGTCCCCTTGCCCTGCGGCACGGACAGCGTCGTCCAACTCACCACCTGTCAGCTTCATCGTCAGTAGGAATCCCCGTGTTACATGTCGGTTGACCGAACTCACCGGTCCTGATAAGACCCCCCGCACACCTACAGTCGCCATCGACCCGCGGCAAGCCCTCGTTTACCTTAGCGATCCTTAGCCGACGTGAACGGCATGCCCTTGCGTCGGAGCGTGGTTTCGAGTTGAACGTGCAGGTCACGCTCGGTAGTCGACGCCGCGCCGACACCCTGGAGCAACGACGACGCGGCCCACTGCAGAGGTAACAGTCCTTCGTCGGCTGCCCGGCGGGCAAGGATTCGGGCCACCTCGGCTGCGCCCGTACTGTTTCCGACCGACGCCTGGGCTGCTGCGGCGATGAGGTCTGTCTTGATGCGGTGGCGGGTAGTCGGCCCCGAATCGACACCTGCGACGGTCTCGACCGCATCCTGGGCGAACTCGACTGCGGTCTGCCCGTCGCCGCTGTACATGGCCAGCTCCGACCGCACCCACAGCATGCGTAACCACCCCCGGCCACCGTCGTCCCAGTCGTCGGCGCTCCACTGTGCGGGGTCGCGAGCGCCG
>NZ_JBEXMX010000077.1:0-26568 GCF_040610755.1 Gordonia sp. NPDC003585
TACGCCGGTATGCCGCTCGGCTCCACCCACACCGAGGCCGACGTGCGCGGCGAGGTCGACTGGGCCGCACTGGCAGCCGCCCCCGGTCCGCTGGTGCTGCACGCGACCTCCGGCCATCTCGCCGAGACCGCGAGCGCGCTGACCGAGCAGGGTCTGGCCGCCCAGACGCCGGTCGCCATCACGATCAACGGCACCACCTGCCAGCAGCGCACCATCGAGGCGACGCTTGCGACGCTCAACGAGCAGGGCAACGCGCTGACCGGTCCGCTGATCCTCACCATCGGCAAGGTCGTCGCCTCGCGCGGCAAGCTGTCGTGGTGGGAGTCGCGGGCGCTCTACGGCTGGACCGTCCTGGTGCCGCGCACCAAGGACCAGGCCGGCGACATGAGTGACCGTCTCGTCAGCCACGGCGCGGTCCCGAAGGAAGTCCCGACCATCGCCGTCGAACCGCCGCGCAGCCCCGCGCAGATGGAAAGGGCCGTCAAGGGTTTGGTCGACGGCCGCTACCAGTGGGTGGTATTCACCTCCACCAACGCGGTCAAGGCCGTGTGGGAGAAGTTCGCCGAGTTCGGGCTCGACGCCCGGGCGTTCTCCGGCGTCAAGATCGCCTGTGTCGGTGAGGCAACCGCCGAGCGGGTGCGTTCCTTCGGCATCAACCCGGAGCTGGTTCCGTCGGGTGAGCAGAGCTCGCTCGGCCTGCTCGACGAGTTCCCGCCGTACGACGACGTCTTCGACCCGGTGAACCGAATCCTGTTGCCGCGAGCCGACATCGCCACCGAAACCCTCTCCGAAGGCCTGCGTGAACGCGGCTGGGAGATCGACGACGTCACCGCCTACCGCACCGTGCGCGCGGCCCCGCCGCCCGCGCAGACGCGCGAGATGATCAAGACCGGCGGCTTCGACGCGGTGTGCTTCACCTCGAGCTCCACCGTCCGCAACCTGGTCGGTATCGCCGGAAAGCCGCACGCGCGCACCATCGTTGCCTGCATCGGACCCAAGACCGCCGAGACCGCAACCGAATTCGGTCTGCGGGTGGACGTGCAGCCGGAGACGGCGTCGATCCCCGACCTCGTCGACGCACTCGCCGAACACGCCGCGCGTCTGCGTGCCGAAGGCGCACTGCCGCCGCCGCGCAAGAAGTCGCGACGGTCGCGGTCGTAGTAGCCGCTCCCTGAGGTGCGAGGAGCGCTAGCGACGAGACGACCACCGGTCCCTGAGGTGCGAGGAGCGCTAGCGACGAGCCTCGAAGGGCCGGCAACACAACAGCAAGGAGGCGTCATGGCACCGGTGATCCGCCCGCGGCGGTTGCGCACCAGCGCGGCCATGCGTCGACTGGTGGCCGAGACCACCTTGGCGCCAAGGCAACTGGTGTTGCCGATGTTCGTCGCCGACGGCCTCGACGAGCCACGTGAGATCTCGTCGATGCCCGGCGTCGTCCAGCACACCTTCGACTCGCTGCGCAAGGCGGCCGACGAGGCCGTTCGCGCCGGGGTCGGTGGCCTGATGCTCTTCGGGGTGCCCGCGACTGCTGACAAGGACGCCACCGGGACGGGCGCCGACGCCGACGACGGAGTCCTCAACCGCGCGTTGCGCGTCCTCTCCGACGACCTGGGCGACGACACCGTCCTGATGGCCGACACCTGCCTCGACGAGTTCACCGACCACGGGCACTGCGGCGTCGTGGATGCGCGGGGTCGGGTCGACAACGACGCGACCCTGGAACGCTACGTCTCGATGTCGTTGGCGCAGGCGCGAAGTGGTGCGCATCTGCTGGGACCGAGCGGCATGATGGACGGCCAGGTCGGCGCCATCCGCGCCGCGCTCGACGACGCCGGCTTCGCCGACACCGGCATCCTCGCCTATGCGGCCAAGTACGCGTCGGCTTTCTACGGTCCGTTCCGGGAGGCCGTCGGCTCCAGTCTCCAAGGCGATCGTCGGACCTACCAACAGGATTCGGCGAATCGGATCGAGGCCCTGCGCGAGGTGCGGCTCGACCTGGACGAGGGCGCCGACATCGTCATGGTGAAACCGGCGATGAGCTACCTCGACATCGTGCGCGACGTCGCCGAGATCGCCGACGTCCCGGTGGCCGCCTACCAGATCAGCGGTGAGTACTCGATGATCACCGCCGCCGCCGAACGCGGCTGGATCGACCGCGACGCCGCAATCCTGGAGTCGCTCATGTCGATTCGTCGCGCCGGCGCGTCGATCATCCTCACCTACTGGGCTGCCGAGGTGGCAGCTCGCCTGGGCTGAGCGCAACTTCTTGGGACCGCAACTGAAACGGTCGCCGTGATGTGTCTCCGAGGGCAATATGCCCTCGGAGGCCCCTGAGGAGGACCGTTTTGGACGGCTATCCTCTTCTCGCCGCCGACGACCTTCTTGCTGGCCCATGATCGTCGGCAAGGCCGGCGCCGGCGCCGGTCAGCGCCGTACGAAGGTGAGCAGCGCGCCACCCGCGGCGATCACCAGGCAGCCGACGACCGCGACGTATACGCCTGCCCCCGACGCGGAGATGCCGTCGGGAACCACCGCCAACGACACCAATGCTCCGCTGAGCGCCGACAGGACGGTCACCATCGCGACCGGACGCGTCTCGTCGATCGTCCGCCCGCAGACCAGGCCGACGACGATCGTCACCACCAACACGACCGCCAGCACCGGCAACAGATGCAAGAGACTCAAGTCGACGTCGTACCCGGATTCGCTCGCACCGCCCCACCCGGTGATGGCGACCGACGCGTCGACGTCGGGTCGATACCAGACCAGACCGTAGGAGATGGCGACCAGCAGGGCCCCCGCGGCGGCGACCACAGCACCCGGGGTGCGCCACAGGGGCCGTGCCGATGGGTGGAGAAAGCCGGGCGTGGTTACCTCATCGGACCGACGATCCGTCTGTGTCATGGCCGGTCCCTCGCTCCCTGGTGCTACCCGGATGACCTGGTCGATTGGCCGAGTCAAACACGCGGTGGATCGGCTGTCGACGCGGAGACCGCACCCGGGCGCCAAGACAGACCGAACGAATGACAGTGCGAAGCCGCATCCTCCCAGGTTGCGCACAGGTGCCGTTCATTACCCTGGTGGCATGTCTGCACCGTTCGACCCGACGTCCGGGGGGTCTGCCGGGCCGGGGGACTCCGGTGCGCCGGTTCGTCCGAAGCTGCCCGACTCCATCAAGATCGCATCCGAATTGTGGATCGTTGTGGTCCTGGGGCAGATCGTCGCGTTCTTCGCCCAATACTCGGCACTCGCGAAGTCGATTCGCGACTCAGTGCACGAGGGGTCGGCGGGTGTCCCGGCCGACCAACTCGAATTCATGACGTCGACCGGCTTCATCGTCGCCCTTCTGATCGGGGTGGCCGTGGTGCTCTCCGTGCTGCCGCTCGTCTTTGTCTTCTTCACCCGTCGTGGCCACGGATGGGCGCGGGTGATCGCGTCGGCGATGGGCGTATACGTCACGGTCGACCTGCTCTTGGCCTTCTTCTCCGACCGCGACCCGGTCTGGTCCATGGTGCCGACGGTGATCAGCGGCGTCGCCGCCATCGGGGCGACGATCCTGTTGATGCGCCCGGAATCGGACAAGTACTGCCGCGCGATGGCCGAGTTCCGCAAACCGCGACCGGTCCTCGGGCCACCGAGTCCGTATCCCTATCCCTATCCGCCGGCCGGGTACTCACCCCAGCCCCCGTACCCACCCCAGTACGGCCCGGGACCTCCGCAACCGCAGGTGCCACCGCAGACACCGCCGTATGGTGACGGAGGACCTGTCACCCGGGACGATCAATCGGCATCCGATCACGACGTGGCCGGCCGCGATAACAGGGCGAGCGAAGCGACGGGGAATTACTCCAGGGCGAGCGAAGCGACGGGGAACCAGACAGACGAAGGACGGCGAGCAAGTGACCAATCCTGATCCGGCACAACGACCCAAACTCGTGGTCTGGGCCTACCGGTGCTGGGTGACCGGCGGTGCGTTGCTGGTTCTGCTCGGTGTCGGTTTCGTCATCCTCGGTGCGGTGTCGTCGATGTCGACGCTGGGACCGGTGGCCGTCGGCGTGCTCGTCGCGATCGTCGGTGTCGCCGACATTCTGATGGGGTCCAAAGCGTTTGTCGGTGATGCGCGTTGGCGGTCGTCGCTGGCCGCGTTGACCCTCGTGGTGGTCGCGATGCTGCTGGTCATCAGCTTCCTCGCGCCGCTTCTCGCGTTCGCACTCCTGGCCGGCATCATTGCGCTGTTCGGGTCGCTGCTCGCGTACCGGCCGGAGTCGGAGTCCTGGTACACCGGCGAGCCGATCCCGGAGCCCGTCAAGAAGAACCTGCAGAAGAAGCCGCGGCGGAAGAGCGCGTGAGCGACGCCGAGCCCGACGATCGGGCCGAGGACGAGAACGAGGACCCGGGGGACGTGCTCTTCTACGAGCCCGGCGGCAGTTGGTGGGTGGTGTCGATCGGCCCGTTGTTGGTGATCGCGGTCCTGGTTCTCGAGATCACCGGACCGGGCAGCGTGCATTGGCCGGTGCTGCTCATCTTCTTGGCGATCCTGGTCGGCTTCTCGATGGTCCAGGTCACCGCGGCCCGACGCCACGTCAGCGTCGAACTCACCGAGACGACGCTCCGGCAGGGTGCGCAAACCATCCGCCTCGACGACATCGCCAAGATCTACCCGCCCAACCACGGCGCGGTGCCCGAGGACTGGGAGAGCGCCCCGGCGCTCGGCGAACTCCACGGCGTACCGCGTCGACGCAAGGGTGTCGGCGTCAAGCTGAAGTCCGGGACGGTGAATCAGGCCTGGGCGCGCAACGTCGATCGCTTTCGCTCCGAACTGAACGATGCGCATACCGCCGTGCGGCTGGGCATTCCGCCCAAAGGGAGTTCCGACGACTGACCCGACGACTTTGGCTGGCTGTCCACTCATCCGTTTGAAGTTGGGTCCGGATTCCGGACCCAACTTCAAGCCGATCGTCCGGCGCCTTGGCGCCGTCGCCTCAGCCGTGCTCGAGCATCGGTGCGGCGAGGAGGCTTTCCGGAATGCCGAAGGCGTCCACCAGGGTTCGGGCGTGTGGTCGGAGTTCCTGGCACAGGGTGTTCACGCCCCGCCGGATCGCCTTGGCCCGCTCCACCGAGATGTGCCGGTGCATGAGGAACCAGCCCATGTCCTCTTCGAGGGCGGAGTAGACGAACAGGTCGCACACCTTGCCGAGGAGCTCAGCCGCCGACCGTGAGTCGCAGTCGTTGATCGCCTCGATAAAGGCCTCGAGCACAACGCGTTCGGTGTGTGCCTGCCCGACCTTCAGCAGATGATCTTGCGCGTTGTTGAACACCTCGAACGCGTCGTTGTCGTCGTCGAGGGCCCGACGCAAACGCTGCGCGCACGTGCGAATGAGGTGATCTTCGCGGTTGCGGAACAACCGGATCTGCGTGCCGCGGTTGGTGAGATTCGACTTCTCGGTGTCCTCGTCGGAACTCTCCAGCAGGGTTTGCACCACCTGCCGGACCGCGGTTTTCTCGACCACCACGTCGCGCGCCATCCCGACCACGAACCGTACCCAGCCGCCCGCCGAAAGTCCCTGCACGTCATCGGAATACGATGACAACAACTCCTTGGCGACGAGCTGCGTCATCACCGTGTTGTCGCCCTCGAACGTGGTGAAAACGTCGATGTCGCCGCGGATGATCGACAGCTGGTTTTCGTCGAGATAGCCCGCTCCACCGCAGGCTTCGCGACTGACGTTCACGGCGTTCGACGCATGCCAGGTGGCATACGCCTTCAGCCCGGCGGCGTCGGACTCGAGTTGACGCTGCCGCCCGGCATCCGAATCGTCGGGCGAGTTGCTCTGCACCTCGTGCAACTCGGCCACGATCTCGTTCTGCGCAAACGCGATCGCGTAGGATTTCGCTATGAGCGGCAACAACTTTCGCTGATGGCCGAGGTAGTCCATGACGATGATCTCGTCGGTCTCCTCGGGTGCCTCGAACTGCTTGCGGATCAGGCCGTAGCGCGTCGCCATGGTCAGGGCCTTGCGCCCCGCGGCGCCGGCCGTCGCGGCGACGCTCACGCGTCCGCGGATCAGGGTGCCGAGCATCGTGAAGAAGCGCCGGTTGGGGTTCTCGATCGGCGACGTGTACGTGCCGTCGGCCTCGACATCGGCGTACCGATTGAGCAGATTCTCCGCGGGGATGCGCACGTTGTCGAAGACGATGCGCCCGTTGTCCACACCGGCCAGGCCGCCCTTGTAGCCGCAGTCGCTGGTGGTGATCCCCGGCCGGTCGTTGCCGTCCTCGTCGCGGATCTCGACCACAAAGCAGTGCACGCCTTTGCTTTCCGGCTCCTCACCCGGGCCCGCGGTGATGAGTTGCGCGAACACTGCGGCGTATCGCGCATGCAGGGCGGCGCCGCCGATGTAGTCCTTGCGCGCGGCCGCCTTGGTCGAGTGGATGACGAACTCGCGGGTGTCGCGGTCGTAGGTTGCGGTGGTGTCAAGTGCCTGGACGTTGGAGCCGTGCCCGGTCTCGGTCATGGCGAAGCAGCCGAGAACGTCGAGATCGATGATTCCCTTGACGTAGCGCTCGTGATGCCTTGCGGTGCCCAGGTTTTCGACCGCCCCGCCGAACAGGCCCCATTGCACGCCGGCCTTCACCATCAGCGACAGGTCGGCATAGCCGAGCATCTCGATCGCCGTGATCGACGCGCCGACGTCGCCGGTCCCGCCATGATCCGACGCGAAACCGGCCGACGCGAACCCCTGACCCGACAGTTCCTTCAGTTCTTCGAGCATCCGTGTCCGCGCCTCGTCGAGCGTGCGCGACGGATCGGGGAGCAGATCGGCCCGGTCGGAACGCTCACGCACCATGTCGCGGGTGGACCGCCACCGCCCGTCGAGTGCGTACCGTAGGTTCTCCACCAGTAGGGCGCGTTCGTCGGCCGACAGATCGTCGTCGGGAGAAACCGTGGCTACATCGTTCGGAACGTCGGCGTCGTCGGGTGTGGCGGTTTCGGTAGGCATGCTCATGACCCCACGTTACGTATGGCGTGCCTGCCGCGTGGCAACCTTCAGGGCAGAAGTCCCTGACGTCGTGCTTCGACCACCGCCGCGCGCCGGTTGTGCACGCCGAGCTTCCCCATCAGATTGCGCACGTAGGCCTTGACCGTCTCCGGCGCAAGACCCAGGCGGTCGGCGATCTCACGGTTGGGGCACCCAAGAGACAGGTGCGCCAGAACGTCACGTTCCCGTGCGGACAGTTGGGCGGCGGCGGGATTGGTTTCGCCGAGTCCGGCGAGCCGAAGCTCGATCCCGCGCAGCCGCTCGGCGAGGGCGGGGTCGGTGGTCGACTCCGCGATCGACCGCAGCTCCAGGTAGCTCTCCACGATGCCCTCGGCGACCGCCGGTGCGACCGTCGGGCCCCGTTGACTCCGATCCTGCTCGATGAGCGCGACGCGGCGGTCGACCTCGTCTCGGATCTCGATCTCCCGCGCCAGCTGCGACGCGGCGTTCACCACGCGGGTGATCGCGGCGTCGCCGATCGGATCCGGGCTGCGCAACCCGCCGTAGAGCAGCGCCCTGGTCCGGCCTGCGACCACGGCCGGGGCGGCGACCAGCGACTGGATGCCTTCGGAGGCCACCTCGACGTCGTACTCGTGGGTGATCTCCGTCGAGTTGGCGTAGTCGACGACGGCGCCGGCACGACGCTCGTCGATGGCACGACCGCCCAGGCCACAGCGTGTGCTGATCACGAGATCGCGCAGGTTGCCCGTGCGGGTCCCGACAAATCCCGACAGGACCAGGTCGCGTCCCCGCACCACCCCACCGAAATGCACCGGAAGTTGCGTCGCCCGTTGTCCGGCCCGCAACGCGGCGCGCATCGCATCTTCGTCGCTGGGCCGCCACACGTCGTCGTGCATGGCGTCACCTCCGTGCCGATCACCCCCATTCGGGGGTAGTGATGCTTCCAGTGTGATCCATACCGTCGGACATGGACAGTTGTGACGGTCAGATCAAGAGCACAGGAGAGCAAGCATGTCGGCCCCTACCACCCAGCCCGCAAACGATGCCGACCGATCGGCTGTGTTCACGACCGGCGACTGGGGACTGGCAAACCGCTCGGAACTGAGTCCGCTGCGCTTCCTCGAACGCTCCGCCGCGGTGTTCGGCGACCGCGAGGCGATCGTCTACGGCGAGCGCACCTACAGCTACGCCGAGTTCGCCGACGAGGTGCAGCGGCTCGCTCGCGTGCTGCGGGCCACGATCGCGCCCGGCGACCGCGTCGCCTACCTGACGCCGAACATCCCCGAGATGCTGATCGCGCACTTCGCCGTGCCGTTGGCCGGTGGGGTGCTCGTCGCGCTGAACTCGCGACTGGCCGGCCCGGAGTTGGTGTACATCCTCAACCATTCCGGGGCCACGGCCCTCTACTTCGACGCCGAGTTCCGCCACACGGTCGCCGCCATCGCCGGTCAGTTGCCGGAGCTCGCCACGGTCATCGAGATCACCGACCCCGAGTTCGGTCCGACGCCGGGCCCCGTCGACGCGTCGGGCATCCCCGGTCTCGTCGCCTACGCGGATCATCTTGCGGCTGCCGACGACCTGGACCCGACACCGCTGCCGTGGACGGTCGGCGACGAGAACACCGTGATCTCGATCAACTACACCTCGGGCACCACCGGAAAACCCAAGGGCGTCATGTACACCCACCGCGGCGCCTACCTCAATTCGTTCGGTGAGACCTTCCACAACCAGTTCACCGGCACCACCCGCTACCTGTGGACGCTGCCGATGTTCCACTGCAACGGCTGGTGTACCCCGTGGGCGGTGACCGCCGCCGCTGGCACCCACATCTGTCTGCGCGCCGTCCGCGCCGACGCCGTGTGGGATGCCATCGACGATCTCGGCGCCACACATATGTGCGGTGCGCCGACCGTGTGCACGACGATCGTCGGATCGCCGCGTGCCCACCGCGTCGACCGGCCGTTGCGCATCACGACGGCCGGGGCGCCGCCGTCGCCGACGGTCATCGGCCATCTCGAGGCGATCGGGATCACCGTCGTCCACGTCTACGGACTGACCGAGGTGTACGGCCCGTACACGATCTGCGAGTACCAGCAGGCGTGGGACGACCTCGCGCCCGACGAGCGGGCCGCCAAACTGTCGCGGCAGGGTGTCGGGATGCTGCAGGCCGAGAATGCGCGCGTCGTCGAACGCGATCGGGTGCCGCTCGTCGATGTTGCGGCCGACGGCGAGACTATGGGCGAGATCGTGCTGCGGGGCAACAACGTGATGGCGGGGTATTTCCAGAATCCGGAGGCCACCGCCGAGGCGTTCGCGGGTGGTTGGTTCCATTCCGGCGATCTCGGCGTCATGCATCCCGACGGCTACATCCAGCTCAAGGACCGTGCCAAGGACATCATCATCTCCGGTGGTGAGAACATCTCGACGGTCGAGGTCGAACAGGCACTGGTGAGCCATGACGCGGTGCTCGACGTCGCCGTCATCGGCGTCCCCGACGAGAAGTGGGGCGAGCGACCGAGAGCGTATGTGCTTGTGCGGCAGGGAGAATCGCTGTCCAAGGACGATCTGATCGCACACGCCCGGCGACTGCTGGCCGGCTACAAGGTTCCGCGCGACATCGTCTTCGCCGAGGATCTGCCACGCACACCCACTGGGAAGGTGCTCAAGTTCGAGCTGCGCCAGGAGGCCACCCAGAGCTGAGTCCGGACAGCGGCTCAGGTGTTGCAGTTCGTTCGTACGTGGTCGACGAAGCCGGGCGGCACCATGTCGGCCGGAATGGTCAGCACTGGTGTGCGGCCGTGACACAGATCGATCGCGGCGCGGGTTTCGCGGATCCTGGTGACGTCGGTGAGCGACACCGACGTCGCCACCGTGCCGTAGGTGGCTTCCACTCGATCGGGTGAGTACCGGACGTACAGCTGTGCCCCCACGGGCATCAGTCGCCGAAGGCGGGCGAACAGTTGCCAATACGAGGTCGCCAGCACACCGACGAAAACGACTGCGCCGATGACCGGAGCGGACACCAGGATTCCCGCGCCTTCGGCATCGTCGATGATCGCCCACGCGACGAGGATCGCCACGGCGACCACGCACAGCACCAGCGACGAACCGGTGAACGTCGCGCGGACGAGGCGCATCGGCAGCCCCCGGTCGGCGACCATCGTCGCCACGGTCGTACCGTCGGCGTCGTTGACGATCCGCGCCGAGCCTGGCCCGTCGACACCGGCGTGTTCGGCACCGGACCCTTGAGCCCCGGCGTCGCCCGGCCGATGAACCGCCCTGATCTCCCGATGCCGTTGCACGATGCCCTCGGCCACCTCGTTTGGGACCAATTCGCGGGGAATGATCAGGACCGGTTGCCCGGCAACGAATGCCACGAGATGGGTTCGGCTCACCCGGATGCGGTCGAGTTCGGACAAGCGCAACCGCGTGTGGATGCCGTCGGCGCCATAACCGATCCAGTCGGCGCCGAACTCCGAGGTGAGCAGCGTGCCGTCGGGAATCAGCGTGCGCACTTGGCGGAGCGTCATCCACCACATCAGGACCAGCATCGGGAGGGTGATGACGCCGCCCACGATGACGCCGAGAACCATGGCCAGCGCCCAGTCGAGCAGGGTGTCGAAACCAGGGGAATTCCCGAGGGCGACGGTGGAAAGACTCAGGATCAAACCCGCCACGACGATGGCCGGAATCAGCCAGCGCGCCCGGCGGGCGACGGTGTGGGTCGCGAGGCGTCGGGCGACCGAACGGTCGGCGATCATCGAGGTCTGGACCCCGCCGTCGGGCAGAATCGAATGGGGATGCGGAACAACCATTTTCGGTGGGCCTCGGCGCACTGGTGAACGCGGCTCGGGACGTGACGAGTCGGCACCCCCGAACCGAACCGCCCGGGTTCGGGCGATACAGCGACTCAGCGTAATGGATGACCGATCGGACCCGTCTTCGACGATGGTCAGGCCGCCGCAGGCAATACTGGGTGACATGGCACCGAGTGACGCGGACTTTCGGACGCTGGTCGTGGCGGAGTCGATTCGGTTGTTCTCCGAGGGCGGCTACGAGTCGACGACGGTCGAGCAGATCGCGGCCGCCGCGGGCATCTCGCGGCGCACGTTCTTTCGGCAGTTCGGGTCCAAGGAAGACGTTATCTTCGCCGATCACGAGGCGCTGTTGACGCAGGTCGACGAGTACCTTGCCGCCGTCGTCGACGATCCGTGGTCGGCCGTGTGCACCGCCGCCGAGCTGGTTTTCGCGCATTTCTCGGGCGATCGGACGCTCGCGCTGCGGCGTCTGCAGGTGGTACAGGAGGTGCCGGCGCTGCGCGATCGCGAGCTCGTTACCACCTACCGCTACCAGCGGTTGTTCGAGGACTTCCTGCGCAACCGCAGGCCCGACGAGCCGCCGGTGCGCGTCGTCGCCTATGTGTCCGCGGTGACCGCGGCCCACAACTACCTGCTCCGACGCATGATCCGCGGCGACGCCGACGCCACCGCCGAACGGCTGCGCAGTGAACTCGCGCGCGTGCGGGCGGCACTCGGTGCCGGTGCGGCCCCGACCGTCGAGACTCCTGCCGACGCGGTGGTCAGCGTCGTCACCTATCCGGCCGGCACCCCCGTCGCCGACATCGCGCGTCGAGTCGCCGAACAACTGGGCGAGGCCGAGCCCGGTAACGGACAATCGGAGTAGGCCACATCAGATTGACATGGCACTGAGTGCCGTGATGAACTGGACTTATCCAACGTTTGGCACGCAGTGCCGTGAGGAGTCGACTCATGGGATTCGGAAATCCTGATTTCAACGTCTTCGAGCTGCCGGAGGAGCACGTCGCGCTGCGCGAGGCTATCCGCGCGCTCTCCGAGAAGGAGATCGAGCCGCACGCCGCCGCTGTCGACGAAGAGGCGCGGTTCCCGCAGGAGGCCCTCGACGCGCTGGTCGCGTCGGGCTTCAACGCGATCCACGTCCCCGACGAGTACGAGGGTCAGGGCGCCGACTCCGTCGCTGCCTGCATCGTCATCGAAGAGGTCGCGCGGGTGTGCGCGTCGTCGTCGTTGATCCCGGCGGTCAACAAGCTCGGGACCATGGGTCTCATCCTGAACGGCTCCGACGAGCTCAAGGCGCAGGTGCTGCCGTCGATCGCGTCGGGCGAGGCGATGGCGTCGTACGCGCTGTCGGAGCGCGAGGCCGGCTCCGACGCCGCGGGCATGAAGACCCGCGCCCGCAAGGACGGCAACAACTGGGTGCTCAACGGCTCCAAGTGCTGGATCACCAACGGCGGCAAGTCATCCTGGTACACCGTCATGGCGGTCACCGACCCGGAGCGCAAGGCCAACGGCATCTCCGCGTTCATGGTGCACAAGGATGATCCCGGCTTCACCGTCGGGCCGCTGGAAAAGAAGCTGGGCATCAAGGGATCTCCGACCGCCGAACTCTACTTCGAGGACTGCACCATCCCCGAGGATCGCATCATCGGCGACGAGGGCACCGGCTTCAAGACCGCGCTGCAGACCCTCGACCACACCCGCCCGACCATCGGCGCGCAGGCCGTCGGCATCGCGCAGGGCGCCCTCGACAAAGCCATCGAATACGTCAAGGACCGCAAGCAGTTCGGCAAGCCGATCAGCACGTTCCAGGGTGTCGAGTTCATGATCGCCGACATGGCGATGAAGGTCGAGGCGGCCCGCCTCATGGTCTACACCTCGGCCGCTCGCGCCGAGCGTGGCGAGAAGAACCTCGGGTTCATCAGCTCGGCGTCGAAGTGCTTCGCCTCCGACGTCGCGATGGAAGTCACCACGGACGCCGTGCAGCTCTTCGGTGGCGCCGGCTACACCCGCGACTTCCCGGTCGAGCGCATGATGCGCGACGCCAAGATCACCCAGATCTACGAGGGCACCAACCAGATCCAGCGCGTCGTCATGTCGCGCGCGTTGCTGCGCTGAGCGTTCGACGCAGAAACCTCATCTCTCGTCAGAAACCTCACTTCTCGTCAGGGACCTTCGGAACTTCCGAAGGTCCCTGACCATTTGTGGGGTCTTTGTCCAGGCCGAGCTTGCGGCGAAGACGCTTGATCAGCCGTGCCTTATCGTCGAGGTCTTCGAGGTCGCACCATCCCCAGTGAACCTGTTGATACTCGAGCTCGGCGATCGCGTCCGACCGGTACTTTTCATACAGCAAGCGGCCTCTGCCATCCTGGCCGCTGTACTTCTTCTTCCCGTCGCATTCGCCCACGAGACCGTGCTTGCGCCAAAGGAAATCGACCCGTGCCACCCAGTTACCCCAGGCATCGTACAAATCCACCTGAAGCTCTGGGACGGGCAGGCCTTCGTCGACGAAGGTGATCCGACTGCGGGATTCCAACACGGATTCAGCATCTCCGTTGAGTTCCGCGACCACCCTCCGTGCCCGTGCTGCGCCGGCCATACCGGTGATGAGGTCGAGTTCGTTTGCGAGTTCATCCGCCGTGCACAGGTCAAGGTGCAGGGCTGCGTCGCCGACAGCGATGGCTGGGATGCGTTCGGCGGTGCGTGCAAGGTCGACGACGACACGCGCCGCCGAGACAACCCGCACGCCGTCAACGTCGGTGATCGCGGGTGGCCGACGGTCCATTTCGACCCGCACTGCACCCGTGGCCCGGGTACGCGCCTTCTTGGCGCCGTTTTCGACGAACACCACCCGGGTGACATCCAAGCCCCAGACGGGAAGACCGAGGACGGCGGCCGCCGCCGAACCACCGAGGGCGCGGCTTTCACCTGCGGACTTGCGCGCCACGGCAAGCGCTCGCTGCCGATGGCGCGTCTCCGGTGTGCCGTCGAGCATTTCGGCCGGTATCACGATGCCGTTGCCGAGCTTCACGAGTCGCTTCGAGCGCAGAGCTGCCCTGATCTCGTGGTCGTCGAGGCCTGCGGCCAGGAGTTCTGGGCGGCTGACCGCGCCCTTGAGTGACGAGAAGATGTCCATGCCAGATTAGACGCGCGCAGGCTCCGACCGGTTCCGGTGCTGGCCGAAGACCTCACTTCCAGTCGGAGACCTTCGGAACGGCCGACGGTCTCTGGCGAGAAATGAGGTTTCTGACCAGAAGTGAGGTTTCTGGAAACTCAGGCGTACGCCGCCCGAAACTCGATGCGTGCGTGCTGCTTCCGGGCGGCCGCGCGGAAGTCGCCGAGGGCGCGGCCCATGTGGAAGCCGTTGGTGACGATGACCGCACCGTTGGCGCCCATCGCCTTCAGCATGCCGACGGTGTTCGACGCGTTCTGCACGGTGGAGGTTGAACGGCCTTCATTCACCATCTGCCACATGGGAATTCCGCGTCGGATGAGCCCGAGGTTCATGAACTGTGCCTCCGATACCGGCAGCCACCAGGTGTTGCCGCCGGAGACGATCATCCGGTTGAACGGATGCTGTTTGGCCATCCGTGCCGCGACGTTGAGACGACGGTCGAGGATGGCCGGCGTCTGTCCGTAGGTGCCCATCTTGGCGCCGAGTACGACGATGTAGCGCGTGGCGATGCCCTGCCAGAGGAAGATGCTGTTCGGCGTGAGCAGGTCGCTGCTGCCGAGGTCCACGCTCCCGAGATCGGTGCTGACCGGTGCCGCCTTCGCCGGGGCATCGGTGAGTACTCCAGCGCCGGTGACGAGAGCGGTGGAGAGGGCGACTGCGGACACGAGGTTTCGAACACGCATGACGACGAGTGTACGGAAGTTACTGGTGAGGTCAATGTGACCAAAGTGACGATCGGATCAAGGGTCGATAAACCCTCATGTGAGAGCGACGTACTTCACCGAAAGGTACTCTTCGATACCCTCGGAACCGCCTTCGCGTCCGATGCCGGACTGTTTGACGCCGCCGAAAGGTGCTGCCGCGTCGGAGATCACGCCGCGGTTGACACCGACCATCCCGGAGTCGAGTGCCTGCGCGACACGCATGCAGCGGTCGAGTTCGCGGCTGTAGAAGTACGCGGCGAGGCCGTACTCGGTGGAGTTGGCCGCCGCGATCCCGTCGTCCTCGCTCGCGAATGTGCTGATCACCGCGACCGGACCGAAGATCTCACCGCGAGTGACGGGAGCGTAGGGGTCCACCTGGTCGAGAACCGTTGCCGGATAGAAGAATCCGGGGCCATCGGGGCGTTCTCCGCCGGTGCGAACCCGGGCGCCGTCGGCGATCGCTCCCTCGACCGCCTCGGCGACCTTGTCGCGCTGGGAGGCGTTGACGAGCGGTCCGAGCGTGACCCCGTCGACATACCCGGGACCCATGCGCACCGCGGCCATCTTCTCGGTGAGTTTGGTGGTGAACTCGTCGGCGACGCCGGACTGCACGAGAAACCGGTTGGCGGCCGTGCACGCCTCGCCGCCGTTGCGCATCTTGGCCGCGAACGCACCCTCGACCGCTGCGTCGACATCCGCGTCGTCGAACACGAGGAACGGTGCGTTGCCGCCGAGTTCCATCGACGTCCGCTGGATACGTTCGGCAGCCTGCTCCAACAATCCTCGACCAACCGGCGTGGAACCGGTGAAGCTGATCTTGCGGATGCGGTCGTCCTCGATCAGCGCGGTGCTCACGCCGCGACTGTCGCTGGTCGGCAACACCGACAGCACACCCGGCGGAAGGCCCGCCTCCGCGAACGCCTCGGCCAACGCGAGCATGGTCAGCGGCGTCTCGTGCGCGGGTTTGACCAGCATGACGTTGCCCGCGGCCAGCGCCGGCGCGATCTTCCGCGTACCCATCGCCAGCGGAAAATTCCACGGCGTAATGGCCAGACACGGACCGACCGGCGCGTGACTGACCAGAATCCGGCCGTTGCCCGCCGGGGCCTGGGTGAAGCGACCGTTCACCCGGACCGCCTCCTCGGCGAACCAGCGCAAGAATTCGGTGCCGTACTTGGCCTCCGCGGCGCTGTCGGGCAGCGCGCGACCGAGTTCGGCCGTCATGAGCAGCGCGATGTCGTCGGCGCGATCGGTGAGCAGTTCAAAGGTGCGACGCAGGATTTCGCCACGCTCGCGCGGGGCGGTCGCGGCCCAGTCCTGAGCGGCCGCCGCCGCGGCGTCGAGAGCGGCGCGCGCATCCTCGACCCCGGCGTCGGCGACCGACACCAGTGGCTCCTCGGTCGCCGGGTCGTACACCGGGAAGGTCTTGCCCGACGCGGACGGAACCGACTTGCCGCCGATCCACAGGCCGGTGGGGACGCCGTCGAGCACGGCGCCGACGTCGAGAACATCGTTGTTGCTGGTTGCAGAATCACTCGAATCGGCCATGACCCCAGTGTGCCTCCCATCGGTACGGTGGGGCTCGTGATTGCCCGTCGAAACTGGTCGGTCGCAATGGCGGTGCTGGTCAGCGCCGTGTGCGTCCTCGCCAGCTGCAGCACGACCGACAACGCGAGCTCCCCCAGCAGTACGACGAGCGTCATCGACACCACGATCGATCAGGTCAATCTGGGCGACAGTTACAGCGCGGGCACCGGGGTCAGCCCGCTCGCGGCAGGGTCGCCGTTCCTATGTCAGCGGTCGTCGCGGAACTTCGCTCAGATCCTCACCGAGCGGCAGCACTACCGGCTGACCGACGTCAGCTGCGCCGGCGCCGACACCGCGGACTTGGCGAACGCCCAATACGACGGCGTCCCAGCGCAATTCGATGCCGTGACACCCGACACCGACCTGGTCACCATGATGATCGGCGGCAACGACAACGACACGTACTCCGGTTCGATCCGCGCCTGCCGCGACGTCGCGTCCAGCGATCCGTCCGGCTCGCCGTGCCGCGACCGCTACGGCGATTCGCTGGAGAAGCCGATCCTCACCACGACCTATCCGAGCCTGCTGACGGCGCTCCGGCAGGTGCAGCAGAAGGCGCCACACGCCCGGGTCGTCATCGTCGGCTATCCGTGGATTCTTCCGGCGACGGGCGGCTGCTATCCGACCATGCGAGTCGCCGCCGGCGACGTTCCCTACCTGCGTCATCTGCAGGCAACTCTCAACGACGCGATCCGACGCGCGGCCGCCCAGACCGGCGCCACCTACGTCGACATGGAAGCGGTGTCCGAGGGGCACGACGCCTGCGCGGGAAGTCATCGCTGGATCGAGCCGATGACCAGGAGCGGGCCTGGTGCCGTGCACCCGAACGCGCGCGGGCAGCAAGCGATCGCCGACCAGGTTGCCAGGTCGCTGGCCTGAGAAGCACCTGAACGATTTGGGTCACCCGGTGCCGTTTGGAACACTGGAGGCCGTGACCCGCACCGCCCCGACCGCCGAGACGTCAGCCGCTCTGTTCGCGCGCGCCGGGAAGGTCATCCCGGGCGGGGTCAACTCCCCGGTCCGCGCGTTTTCCGCGGTCGGCGGGACACCCCGATTCATCGCCCGCGCGCAGGGCTGCCACCTCTACGACGCCGACGGCGCCGACTACGTTGACCTGGTCTCTTCATGGGGTCCGATGATCCTGGGCCACGCCCATCCGGCGGTCGTCGAGGCCGTAGCGCGCGCGGCGGTCGGTGGCCTGTCCTTCGGCGCCCCGACCGAGGCCGAGGTGGAACTGGCCGAGGAGATCATCGACCGCGTCGACCCCGTGCAACGTGTCCGGCTGGTCAACTCGGGCACCGAGGCCACCATGTCGGCCATCCGCCTCGCACGCGGATTCACCGGCCGCAGCAAGATCATCAAGTTCGCGGGCTGTTATCACGGTCACGCCGACGCCCTGCTCGCCGACGCGGGGTCGGGAGTCGCGACCCTCGGCCTGCCGACGTCGCCGGGCGTCACCGGCGCCACCGCCCACGACACCATCGTCCTGCCTTACAACGACCTGAAAGCCGTCGCCAAGGCCTTCGAGGAGTTCGGCGACGAGATCGCCGCGGTCATCACCGAGGCCGCCGCCGGCAACATGGGTGCGGTCGCGCCGCGTGACGGATTCAACGCCGGCCTGCGTGAACTGACCGCCCGGCACGGGGCGCTACTGATCATCGACGAGGTCATGACCGGATTCCGGGTGAGCCCCGCCGGCTGGTACGGCCTCGAAGGCGTCGCAGGCGACCTCTACACCTTCGGCAAGGTGATGAGCGGCGGGCTACCTGCCGCCGCATTCGGGGGTCGCGCCGACGTCATGGAACGCCTCGCGCCGACCGGTCCCGTCTATCAGGCGGGCACCCTGTCAGGGAACCCAGTGGCCGTGGCCGCCGGACTGGCGACCCTGCGCAACGCCGACGTCGACGTCTACGCCGCCCTCGACGCCAACGCCGACCGACTCGGTGAACTCTTCACCGGCGCCCTCACGTCTGCGGGGGTTTCCCACCGCGTGCAGCGTGCGGGCAGCCTGATCAGTATCTTCTTCACCGACGACCCCGACACCGAGATCGTCGACTACGCGGGCGTCAAGGCCACCGACACCTGGCGGTTCGCGCCGTTCTTCCACGCGCTCCTCGACCGGGGCGTGTACGCACCGCCGAGTGCCTTCGAGGCGTGGTTCGTCTCGGCCGCACTCGGCGACGACGCTTTTTCACGAATCGCCGACGCGCTTCCTGCCGCTGCCGAAGCGGCAGGCGCGGCCCGCCGACCGGGGGAGACCGACTGATGCACACGATCGTCCACATGATGCGCCACGGTGAGGTGCACAATCCCGACGGCATCCTCTACGGACGGCTGCCCGGATTCCGGCTGTCGACCACGGGCCGGGTGCAGGCCCGCAAAGTCGCCGACACCCTCGCCGACCACGACGTCACCGCCGTGTTCGCGTCGCCGCTGCAGCGTGCGCAGGAGACCGCGACACCGATCGCGGCCGCGCACGGACTGCCGATCTTCACCAACGACGACCTCATCGAGGCCGACAACGTCTTCGAGGGACTCAAGGTGTCCGTCGGCGACGGCGCGTTGTCGAAGCCGCGGCACTGGCCCAAGATGCGCGACCCGTTCACCCCGTCGTGGGGCGAGCCGTACATCCAGTTGGCCCACCGCATGCTCGCCGCCGCCAACAAGGCGCGCGACGCGGCCAAGGGCCACGAGGCCATCTGTGTCAGCCATCAGCTGCCCGTGTACACGCTGCGCCGCTTCCTGGAAGGCCAGCGACTCTGGCACGACCCGCGTCGTCGGCAGTGTTCGCTCGCGTCGCTGACCAGCCTGATCTACGAGGACGACGCGCTCGTCGACATCATCTATTCCGAACCGGCCGGGGCATCCGACCCGCTGGTGACCGGGGCCTGACCCGGAACAACAGCGAATGACGGCGGTTAAAGTGAGCAGTGTTCAGACCAGTCGGCGATACCGCCGCGTGGCGATCCTGGCTCTCCTGCTCGCCGCTGTCGTCGGCTTCGCCGGGGCGTGTAGCACCGGCGACGACGCGGTCGCGCAGGGTGACACCTTCCAATTCGTCTCGCCCGGCGGCAAAACCGTCATCACCTACGACCCCGACGACCGCAAGCCGATCGGCCCGGTCTCCGGCGAGGACCTCCTCACCGGGCAGCCACTGTCGATCACCGACCCGCGCTATGCCGGCAAGGTCGTGGTGATCAACGCGTGGGCGTCGTGGTGCGGTCCGTGCCGCGGCGAGTCCGACGACCTCGAGCAGGTCTACGAGCAGTTCAAAGCGCAGGGCGTCGACTTCCTCGGCCTCAACATGCGCGACGACCGGCAGTCCGCGCAGGACTTCGTCGGCGACCGCAAGGTCGGATATCCGTCGATCTACGACTACGCCGGAGCCACCGTCGGCGACCTCGGCATCCCGCTGCCGGTGCTGCCGGTGACCGTGGTCCTCGACCGGCAACACCGGCCGGCCGCGGTCTTCATCAAATCCATCACCGCCGAGGAACTCGGTGCCGCGGTGGCGCGAGTGGTCGCCGAGACCTCGGGTCCGGTGGCCGGATGACCACCCTCGCGCTGATGGCGGCGCAACCGCAGGCCGCGGTGGGGGAGAGCTTCCAGAACACCGTGCTCAGCGGACCGCTGCTCCTTGCGTTGGCCGCCTGCCTGGTGGCCGGCCTGGTCTCGTTCGCCTCGCCGTGCGTCGTGCCGCTCGTCCCGGGCTACCTGTCTTATCTCGCCGGGCTGGTCGGGGCGGAGGCCCCGGCGGTGACGGCCGACGAACCGGCCAAACGTGGACGGCATCGTGTGGCGATGGCGGCGGCAATGTTCGTCGCCGGGTTCACTGCCGTCTTCGTCATCGCTACCGCGAGCGTCTTCGGACTCACCCGCAGCTACGTCATCAATCATGATCTGCTGCAACGGGTTGGCGGAGTCATCACCATCGTGATGGGCCTCGTGTTCATCGGACTGGTCCCGATGATGCAGCGCGACTACCGATTCCATCCGCGACTCGTCTCCAACCTCGTGGGTGCACCACTGCTCGGCGCGGTGTTCGCGCTGGGCTGGACCCCGTGTCTGGGTCCGACGCTGAGCGCGATCGTGGTCACCGCGACCGGTACCGAGGGCGTGACCGCGGCCAAGGGTGTGGCGCTGATCGTCGCCTACTGCGCAGGATTGGGAATCCCGTTCGTGGTCTTGGCCTTTTCGTCGGCGTGGGCATTGCGCAGCATGGGGTGGCTGCGCCGGAATGCGCGCGCCATCCAGGTGTTCGGCGGGATCATGCTGATCCTGGTCGGTATCGCACTGGTGACCGGCCTGTGGGATCAGTTCACCGTCTGGGTTCGTGAGGCCTTCATCACCGACACGGAATTGCCGATATGACCGGCGTCGTCGAAACCACCACGCACGACGCGCCACCGCCGGACGCGCCGAAACCCGCTGCGTCCCGACCACACTGGATCAAGCGCCGCGTGCTGTGGCCGCTGCGCAACCTGTGGCGGTCGCTGACGTCGATGCGCACCGCTCTGGTGCTGCTGTTCCTGTTGGCGCTCGCGGCCATTCCCGGTGCGCTGCTGCCACAACGGGATCTCAACGAGCAGAAGACGGTGCAGTACATCGCCGATCACGGAACGCTCGGCGAGCTGATGGACCGCGTGCAGCTGTTCGAGGTCTTCTCCAGCACCTGGTTCACCGCGATCTATGTGCTGCTGTTCGTGTCGCTGGTGGGCTGCCTGACACCGCGCATGGTCGAACACTTCCACAACCTGCGCGCCAAACCGGTTGCCGCGCCGCGGAATCTGTCGCGGCTGCCGCGGCACGTCGAACACACCGTGGACGGCGACCCCGAGGAGATCGCGGCCCGGATCAACAGCAGGCTGCGCGGCTGGCGACGCACCGTGGTGGTGCGCGAACCGAGTGAGCGCTATCCCGACGGCGTGGTCGAGGTGTCGGCGGAGAAGGGCTACCTCCGCGAATTCGGCAACCTGGTCTTCCATTTCGCGTTGCTGGCCTTGCTGGTCGCGATCGCCGTCGGCAAGGTCTACGGCTACGAGGGCACCCGTACGCTCGTCGCCGACGGTGAGCAGGCGCTGTGCAACAACTCGACCGCCGTCTACGACTCGTTCCGCGCCGGCAGCCTCGTCGACGGAACCGACCTGACACCGTTCTGTTTCCGCATCGACAAGTTCTCCGCGACCTTCCTGCCCAGCGGTCAGCCCGACATGTACGACGCGACGATGCGCTACACCGAAGGGCCGCATCCTGGTCCGCCGTCGACCTGGCAGACCACGTCGGTGCGCGTCAACGAGCCGTTGCGCGTCGCCGGCGACCGCGTGTACGTCCTTGGCAACGGATTCGCCCCGACCTTCACCGTCACCTTCCCCAACGGGAAGAACCGGACCCAGACGGTGCCGTTCATCCCCGACGATCTGACGACCATGATGTCGTCGGGTGCCGTCCGCTTCGACACCCCCGCCGGCATGTACCCCGACGAGGATGTGCGCCGCAAGAACCAGATCGCCATCGAGGGTCTGTTCGCGCCGACCGCCACCTTCCACGGCACGCTGCTGCTCTCGGCGTCGCCCGTCCCCGACGACCCGTACGTCGCCATCCGCATCTACAAGGGCGACACCGGCCTGGACACCGGCCGCCCGCAGAACGCGTACGCACTCGACCAGAAACTCATCGACCAGGGACGCCTCGTCCGGCAGTCGCAGGTGAACCTCGCGTCCGGACAGAGCACCACGCTCGCCGACGGCACCGTCGTCCGCTTCGACGGCTACCAGCGGTGGGTGTCGGTGCAGGTGTCGCACGACCCGGCGCAGAACTGGGTGCTGGTCAGCGCAATCGTCATGCTCGGCGGGCTGTTGGTGTCGTTGCTGATTCGTCGTCGGCGCATCTGGGCGCGACTCGTGCCGGTCGCCGCAGACACTCCCGACGGACAGAGCGGCCGAGCACGACGTACTGTAGTAGAAATTGCCGGCCTGGCCCGCACGGATCAGGCCGGTTGGGGCGAGGGCTTCGACGAGCAGGCGTCGGCCCTGGTCACCGATGATCCGGAGAGCGCGCGCACGTCCCGACGCTCCCGGGGTCGGTTGTAGGCGAGCGGGAGAGGACGGCACTTGTGAGCAGTGCAGTTGAGCACATGGCGGCCACCGTCAACGGCGTACCGGTCGACGAGACGATGGCACGCTACTCCGACCTCCTCTTCGGTACCGCCATCACGATCTACGTGCTGGCCATGGCGATGTTCCTGGTGTCGTTGGCCGCGGTGCGCAGCCGCAAGCTGGCCGACAAGTCGCTGGTGGGCGCGGGTGTCGGCACCACGGAGACCGGCGCGCGCACCCCCGGCAAGCTCGAGCAGGCACCGCGTCGCAGCTTCGGCGACAAGCTCGGCAACATGGCCTACCCGGTCGTCATCGTCGGGCTGCTCGCCCACATCGGTTCGATCGTCTTCCGCGGCATGGCCACCGACCGTGCGCCGTGGGGCAACATGTACGAGTTCATCTCGCTGACCTGCGCGGCCTGCGTCGTCGCCGGACTCGTGGTGCTGCGCAAACCCGAGCATCGCCCGCTGATCTCGTTCGTCCTGCTGCCGGTCACGCTGCTGATGTTCATCGGCGGCCGCTACCTCTACACCGACGCCGCACCCGTGGTCCCCGCGCTGAAGTCGTACTGGCTGGCCATCCACGTGTCGATCATCTCGATCTCGTCGGGCGTCCTGCTCGTCTCGGGCGTCGCCAGCGTGCTGTACCTGATCAAGATGCGCTGGGGCACACAGACCGCCGACGAGCCATACGACTCGCTGGTCGACGGCACCGGGATGAAAGGCTTCGGGGGAGCGGTTCGACGCGTCGTCGCGCACATCCCCAACGCCGATACCCTCGACCGCCTCGCCTACAAATGCGTCGTCTTCGGCTTCCCGCTGTTCGGTCTGGGCGTCATCTGCGGTGCCATCTGGGCCGAGTCCGCGTGGGGCCGTTTCTGGGGCTGGGACCCCAAGGAGACCGTCTCGTTCATCGCGTGGGTCATCTACGCGGCCTACCTGCACGCCCGCGCGACCGCCGGCTGGCGCAACACCGCCGCCGCCTGGATCAACGTCGCCGGCTTCGTCGCGCTGCTGTTCAACCTGTTCATCATCAACCTGGTCGTCTCGGGCCTGCACTCCTACCAGGGCCTCTGATCGGTCGCCACTTTGCTGGCTGGGGCGGCCTTTTCTGCTGGTTGAGTAGCGGCGAGCGAGCGCAGCGAGTCCGACGCGTATCGAAACCTCGTGAGTCAAGCGTATCGGTGACCACGGATTGCGGACATCTTCGCCTCACCGGGTTTCGATACGGCTCGCCCTATGGGGCTCGCCTACTCAACCAGCAGGAGGGGACTCAGCCAGCAGCTGACGACCCACCCGAATCCCGGTTCTCCACCACCTGCGCCCTGACCATCTTCAGCAGGTCGATCATGACGTCGATGGTGTCCGGGCACAGCGAGTTGAGATCGATCCCCGACAGATGCGTGCCGGTGACGGCGAGCATCTCGACGTAGTCCTGCTGTTGCCGGACGCGGTCGAGGTCTTCGTCGGGGTTGGCAAGAAAGTAGGTGACGCTGACCTCGAACGCCCGCGCGATGGCCTCGACCGTCCGGAACGACGGCGTGCGGGCCTTACCTGTGCGGAGCTGCGAGATGTAGGCGTCGGAGAGCGAGTAGCCGAGGGCGTTGGCCTTCTCGGCGATCTTCTTGCCTGTGTAGCGCACGCCGTTCTCATCACGGCTGTGCTCGAAGAGATGTGCCAGCTTCTCGGCGAAGCTGAGGTCGTCGTCGGACGCGGTTGCACCTGCCCGTCCCGGGTTCACCCTCGTCACCCCCTCGCGTGTCGGAAAATCAACCCTACCCCGAGGTATGGCGGTTGCACGCGATGACATTGCGGGAGGGTGTCGCAGGTGCGGAGTGGGTCAGATGATCAGCTGCCGGGGAGATGAGCTATCGAGGCGATCAGCTGTCATCACCGTCGGATCCGTTGGTGCCGCGGGTCTTGTTGTCGAGGTCGCGAAGGAAGTCTTGATCGTCGTCGGGGCCCAGCGGACCCCGCGTCGTCTTGGGGCCCGACGAGACGCCGCCGGTGCCCTCGCTTTGCGGGCCAAAGGCACGCCACAACAGGAAACCGATGGCGATGACACCGATCAGGGCGAACAGATAAGTCATGGCAACCTCCCGTAACCCAGAGTACGTGAGGGTGTCTCGTAACGCGCCAACTGTCGTTCAGTGAGTGCGGCGATTCAGCAGCGCGACGACGTCCTCTTCACGGAAGCGACGGTGGCCACCGGGGGTGCGGATGGAGCCGAGGATGCCCGAGGTCGCCCAGCGCGCCACGGTCTTGGGGTTGACGTTGAACATCGCTGCGACCTGGCCCGGGGTCAGCGTGTGCTGGCTGGCCATGCCCGGAGTGATGAACGCTGCGGCGGGTGCCGGATTGATGGTGGTCACGGATGTTCCCCTCTGTCAGCCGCACCCGAGTCCTCGGGCGCGATGGTTCATGAATACACGCAAATCGCCCAGGTACTCGAACCGTCAGCAGAAGGTAAAGAACCGGCAAAGAAGCCTGTGACCTGCGGACGCGCGGACCGCGGTCCGGAACGCGCCCAGTAGTCTGGTCGTCGTGAGTGCTGCCGAAGACAAGACCGACACCCCCTCCTCGGGCGAGCGTGCCACCGCCGGGTCGCTGGCCCTCGCGCTGGCCGCCTACACCCTGGCCCGACTCGCGTTGGTCGTGGTGGTGGCGGTTGTGATCGTGCTGGGCGCCCGGCTTGTCGACGTCGACGTGCCGCTCTACGTGGCCGCCGTTTTCGGCGTCCTGATCGCCCTGCCCCTGGGCATGGCCTTGTTCAAGGGACTTCGACTCAAGGTGAACCGTCAGATCGACGCCATCGACCGGGATCGCAAGAAGCGGCACGACGACCTGCAGTCGCGCCTGCGCGGCAGCAAGTGACGCCTCGTGCAGCCCACCCGTGACATCGACCGTCGCGCCGACCGCTCCTGGGCCGACAACGCCGTCCGCCTGATCGAGGCCGACGCCCGACGCAGCGCCGACACCCACCTGCTGCGCGTCGAACTGCCCGAGTGGTCGCGGTGGCGCGACGGTGACGCCGAGGTCGGCGTCGACCTGTATCTGAAAGACGAGAGCACCCACCCCACCGGTTCGCTCAAGCACCGTCTTGCGCGGTCGCTGTTCCTCTATGCCATCTGCAACGGCTGGATCACCGAGGGCACCCCCGTCATCGAGGCGTCGTCGGGGTCGACGGCGGTCAGCGAGGCGCACTTCGCCAAGCTGATCGGCGTTCCGTTCATCGCCGTGATGACGGCCGGGACGTCGCCTGCCAAGACCGCGCTGATCGAACGTGAGGGCGGCCAGTGCCACTTCGTCCAGCGTGCCGGCGAGGTCTATGCGGAGGCGTTGCGCCTGGAGGCAGAACGCGGCGGGCACTTCATCGACCAGTTCACGATGGCCGAACGCGCCACCGACTGGCGTGGCAACAACAACATCGCCGAGTCGATCTTCGCCCAGATGGCCGACGAAGATCATCCGATCCCCACCTGGATCGTGGTGGGCGCCGGCACCGGCGGCACCTCGGCAACCCTGGGCCGCTACCTGCGCTACCGCAGGCATCCGACGTGGCTGTGCGTCGTCGACCCGGAGAACTCGGTGTTCTTGCCCGCCTTCGAATCCGGCGACGGAGCACTGACGTCGGACGCCGGGTCGCGCATCGAGGGCATCGGCCGTCCGCGGGTGGAACCCTCCTTCGTCTCCCAGGTCATCGACCGCATGATCGGTGTGCCCGACGAAGCCTCGATCGCCACCGCCCGCTGCGTCACCAACCGACTCGGCCGACGCGTCGGCGGCTCCACCGGCACCAACATGTGGGGCGCCTTCTCCCTGGTCGCCGAAATGGTCGCCCAACGACGCACCGGCAGCGTGGTCACCCTATTGTGCGATCCCGGAGATCGTTACAGCACAACCTATTTCGACGACTCCTGGCTGGCCGCCCAGGGCTTCGACCTCGGACCCGCCACCGCCGTGCTCGACGAGTTCTTGGCGACGGGTCGCTGGAGTGGCTGAATCCAACGCTGCCTGAGTCCTACCGCTGCCTGAGGTGCGACGAGCGCTAGCGAGGAGCCTCGAAGGCCTGGTGAGACGACAATGTAGCCCCGCCAAGGGCTAATGGGGGTGGATCGGTTCCCGATGGGATGCTGGTCCACTGTGAGCCTGCCCCGCCGGTGACCACTATGACTAGGGCTGAAACCACGTT
>NZ_JBEXMX010000078.1:0-25858 GCF_040610755.1 Gordonia sp. NPDC003585
CCGCCGACGCCGACGGCGGGTTCGTCGTCGACCTCGACGGCAACTCGCTGCTCGACCTCGGTGCGGGTATCGCGGTGACCAGCGTCGGTGCCTCCGATCCCCGGGTGCGTGCCGCGGTGGCTGCGCAGGTGGAACACTTCACGCACACCTGCTTCATGGTGACACCGTACGAGAACTACATCGAGGTGGCCGAGGCGCTCGCCGACCTGACGCCAGGCGACCACGAAAAGCGCAGCGTCCTCTTCAATTCCGGTGCCGAGGCGGTGGAGAACGCCGTCAAGGTCGCCCGCCTGGCGACCGGACGAGATGCGGTCGTCGCATTCGACAACGCCTACCACGGCCGCACCAACCTCACCATGGCGCTGACCGCCAAGAACATGCCCTACAAGGCGCATTTCGGCCCGTTCGCGCCCGAGGTGTACCGGATGCCCATGTCGTATCCGTACCGCGATCCCGACGGTTTCACCGGTGAGCAGGCCGCCGCGCGCGCCATCGCCGCCATCGAGGCCCAGATCGGCGCCGACCAGGTGGCCGCGATCATCATCGAACCCATCCAGGGTGAGGGCGGATTCATCGTCCCCGCAACGGGATTCCTGCCGACGCTGCGAGAGTGGGCGCGCACCAACGACGTCGTGTTCATCGCCGACGAGGTACAGACCGGATTCGCGCGGACCGGCTCGTGGTTCGCGTGCGACGACGAGGGCATCGTGCCCGACATCATCACCATGGCCAAGGGCATCGCCGGCGGCATGCCGCTGTCGGCGATCACCGGCCGCGCCGACCTGCTCGACCGCGTGCATCCCGGCGGACTCGGCGGCACCTACGGCGGCAACCCGGTCGCCTGCGCGGCCGCGCTCGCCGCATTCGACACGATGCGGGAACTCGACCTGCCCGCGCGGGCACGAAACATCGGGACCATCATCGAGTCGCGGCTGCGGGAGCTCGCCGAACGCACCGACGTCGTCGGCGACATTCGTGGGCGAGGGGCGATGATGGCGGTTGAGTTGGTCAAACCCGGTACAACACGACCCAATCCAGAGTTGACCGGCGCCGTCGCCGCACGCGCGCTCGAACAGGGTGTCATCGTGCTCACCTGCGGCACCGCGGGCAACGTGATCCGGCTGCTCCCGCCCCTGGTGATCGACGACGCCGCGCTCGCCGACGGCCTCGACGTGCTGTGCGACGCCATCCTCACGCTCGGATCGGCCCGATGACTGCGCTCGCGCAGCGGGCCGACGTCGAGGCAGTGCTGACCCGCGTGCACACCGGGCTGTGGATCGGCGGCCAGGCACGCGAGGCGAGGACCGGCGCCACTTTCGCGGTCCACGATCCGGCCACCGGATCGGTCCTGACACGCGTCGCCGATGCGGGGGTCGACGACGGCCTCGACGCGTTGTCGGCGGCAGCGCAATGCCAACGGGAGTGGGCGGCAACCCCACCCCGGCAACGCTCGGAGATCCTCCGGCGCGCATGGGAACTCGTGACGGCGCAGGCCGACGACTTCGCGACGCTGATGACGGCCGAGATGGGCAAGACACTCGCCGAGAGCCGGGGCGAGGTCGCCTACGGCGCGGAGTTCCTGCGCTGGTTCGCCGAAGAGGCGGTGCGTGTCGGCGGACGCACCACCACCGCACCGTCGGGCAACGGCCGGATCCTGGTCAGCAAGGAACCGGTCGGTCCATGTCTTGCGGTGACACCGTGGAACTTTCCGCTCGCGATGGGGACCCGCAAGATCGGTCCGGCGCTCGCCGCCGGCTGCACGGTGATCGTCAAACCGGCCGAGGACACCCCGCTCACCATGCTGCTGCTCGCCTCGGTCCTGCGCGACGCCGGACTCCCCGACGGCGTGCTGTCGGTCATCCCCACCATGAACGCGCCGTCAGTCGTCGGAGCGCTGATGAGCGACGCGCGCCTGCGGAAGCTGTCGTTCACCGGTTCCACCCCGGTCGGCCGGGCACTGATCGCGCAGTCCGGCGAGAACGTTCTGCGCACATCGATGGAACTGGGCGGAAACGCACCCTTCATCGTCTTCGACGACGCCGACCTCGACGCCGCCGTCGAGGGGGCGATGGCAGCCAAGATGCGCAACGGTGGGCAGGCGTGCACAGCGGCCAACCGGTTCCTCGTCCACAACGCCGTCCGCGACGCCTTCACCGCGGCACTGACCGAACGCGTCGCATCGATGCGGGTAGGGGCCGGAGCCGAGACGGATGTCGATCTGGGCCCCATCATCAATGCGCGACAACGCGATCGGATCGCCGATCTCGTCGACCGTACGATCAGCGCCGGCGCGCGCATCCGAACCGGCGGATCGGTGATCTCCGGACCCGGACACTTCTACGCACCGACGGTCATCGACGAGGTCGGCGCAGACGCCGAGATCTCGAGTGCCGAGATCTTCGGCCCGGTCGCCGCAATCACCGGGTTCGACACCGAAGAGGAGGCGATCGCCGCCGCCAACAACACCGAATTCGGCTTGGCAGCATACTTTTACACACGCGACCTGGACCGCGCCGCCCGCGTCGCCTCAGCTCTCGAGGCCGGCATGGTCGGCGTCAATCGGGGGATCATCTCGGATCCCGCCGCACCTTTCGGCGGAATCAAGCAGTCGGGCCTCGGCAGCGAAGGCGGGGCCGAGGGCATCGAGGAATATCTGAACACCAAGTACACCGCACTCACCGCCTGACCCACGACTGGAGCGTGCCATGGCCACCTCACCCACCGAGCCAGAACTGACCGAGACGTCGTCAAAGGGTCTGGCCGCCAATCGGATCGGCGTCTTCTCCGGCGCCGTTCTCGGCGTATCGACCGTTGCCCCCGGCTACACCCTGACTGCAAGCATCGGCCTGATCGTCGCAGCCGTCGGGTTGAAGATGCCGGCCATCTTCATCGCCGGGTTCATCCCGATGTTCCTGACCGCTTATGCCTATCGCGAGCTCAACTCCGACACCACCGATGCGGGCGCGTCGTTCACGTGGTCCACCAAGGCATTTGGTCCGTACGTGGGATGGATGTGCGGTTGGGGCATGGTGATCGCGACCATCATCGTGCTCTCCAACCTCGCCGCCGTCGGGGTGCAGTTCTTCTACCTCCTGCTGGCCCGCATCTTCGATCACCCGACTCTGGCCGATCTCGGCACCAGCAACAAGCTGGTCAACATCCTCACCACGCTCGCGTTGCTGGCGGCCGCCACGTACATCTCGATGCGCGGGATCACCACCAGCGAACGCATCCAGTACTACCTCGTCGGCTTCCAGATGATCGTCCTGGTGGTGTTCTCGGTGATCGCGTTCGTCAAGGTCGGCAACGGCAGCGCCCCCGGCGGTCTGACCTTCGACATCGACTGGTTCAACCCCTTCACCGGATTGACCATCACCGCGTTCGCCGTCGGCCTGACCGGATCGATATTCGCGTTCTGGGGCTGGGACACCTGCCTGACCCTCGGTGAGGAGAGCAAGGACCCCGAGCGCACCCCGGGTCGTGCGGGTCTGCTGTGCGTGCTCACCATCCTCGGCACCTACCTGCTGGTCGCCCTGGCGACGATGATGTACGCCGGTGTCGGCGAGGAGGGTCTGGGGTTGGGCAACCCGGACAACGCCGACAACGTGTTCGGCGCTCTCGCCGAGCCTGTCATGGGCCGGTGGGGCGGCATCTTGCTGTTCCTCGCGATCCTGGTGTCTTCGTTGGCAAGTCTGCAGACGACATTCCTGCCCGTCGCCCGCACGATGCTGTCCATGGGTTCCTATCGCGCCTTCCCGGCCAAGTTCGCCGAGATCAGTCCGCGGTTTCTGTCGCCGGCCTACGGTGCGGCCGTGGCCGGTGTCGTCACCGCCGTCTTCTACACGGCCGTCACACTGCTGTCCGAGCGAACCCTGACCGACACGATCGCGGCGCTCGGCATCATGATCTGCTGGTACTACGGGATCACTGCCTTCGCGTGCGTGTGGTACTTCCGTCACCAGTTGTTCGCCAACGCGCACAACATCATCTACAAGTTCCTGTGCCCGCTCTTGGGCGGCACGGCGCTGCTGATTGTGTTCGTGATCTCCGTCGGTGAGAGCTTCGACCCCGAGAATGGCAGCGGCGCATCGCTGTTCGGCGTCGGACTGATCTTCTACATCGGGTTCGGCCTACTGCTCCTCGGCGCGGTGCTGATGATCGTGATGCGCATCCTGCGGCCGGCCTTCTTCCGGGGCGAGACGCTGCCACGGTCGACACCCGAGACCACATCCGTTCGCTGACAACGAGAGGACCATTCGATCATGCGCACGATCACCGCGCTGACACCGCCCGAGTCGCCGGCACGCGTCGACGCCCCGTCGCGAGAACCGCTGCGCGTCGGGCTTGTCCAGCATCGGTGGCAGCCGTCCACGGACGCACTGCTTGCCGAACTCTCGGAGGGGATTGCGCTGGCTGCCGCCGAGGGCGCCAAGGTGGTGTTCCTGCCCGAACTCACTCTGAGCCGCTACCCCGCCTTCGTCCGCGGCGGGAGCGACCCGGGTGCCGATGCCGAGGATCTCGACTCCGGTCCGACGCTGCGGTTCGCGGCGGATGCGGCCAAGCGCAATGGTGTGCTGGTACATGCGTCCCTCTACGAGCGCGACGATCCGGACAACCACGAGATCCATGGTGACGGACTGGGTTTCAACACCGCGGTCCTCGTGGGGCCCGACGGTCTGGTGGCCCGCACCCGCAAACTGCACATCCCGGTCACCCAGGGCTACTACGAGGACACCTACTTTCGCCCGGGTCCCGCCGAACCCGACGCGTACCCGGTACACACCGCGGAGGAACTGGGCGGAGCACGACTGGCAATGCCGACGTGTTGGGACGAATGGTTCCCCGAGGTCGCACGGATGTATTCGTTGGCCGGAGCCGAGATCATCGTCTACCCGACTGCCATCGGATCGGAACCCGGGCATCCGGAGTTCGACACCCAACCGCTGTGGCAGAGCGTGATCGTCGGCAACGGAATTGCCAACGGCACGTTCATGATTGCTCCCAATCGGCACGGCGACGAGGGTGAGATCACCTTCTACGGTTCGTCGTTCATCTCCGACCCGTACGGCCGCGTGCTCGTGCAGGCGCCCCGCGACGAATCCGCGGTGCTCATCGCCGATCTCGACCTCGACCAGCGCCGTGACTGGCTCACCCTGTTCCCGTTCCTGATGACCCGGCGACCCGACACCTACGCTCGGCTCACCGCACCGGTGGACCGGGACAATCCATTGGGCAACAACGGCACCGAGGTTCCGCGATGACGTGGCGGATGCCTGCCGAGCACGAGCCACACGAACGCACGTGGATGGCCTTTCCCGCTCCGGGCTACTCACTGGGTGACTCACCGGCGGAGCACGAGGAGGCACGGACCACGTGGGCCGCGGTGGCCAACGCGATCAGCGAGTTCGAGCCGGTGACCGTCGTCGTCGATCCGAGCCAGACCGAGCACGCGCGCCGTCATCTGTCGTCGTCGATCGACATCGTGGCCGCACCGCTGGACGACGCCTGGATGCGCGACATCGGTCCGACGTTCGTCGTCGACGACGATGCGGATCCGGGCGCCCGGGTCGGCGGGGTGGATTGGGTGTTCAACGGCTGGGGCGCACAGGACTGGGCCACCTGGGACAACGACCAACACATCGCGTCGATGATCATCGAACGCACCGGCGTCTTCCACATCGCGTCGTCGCTGGTGAACGAGGGTGGCGGCATCCAGGTCGACGGCGCCGGCACGGTATTGGTCACCGAGACTGTGCAACTCGACCCGGGCCGTAACCCCGGTCTGAGCAAGAGCGACGTCGAGGCGGAGTTGGCGCGGACCATCGGGGTCGATCGGGTGATCTGGCTACCTCGTGGCCTCACCCGCGATTCGGAACGGTACGGGACGCGCGGACACGTCGACATCGTCGCTGCGATGCCGACTCCCGGCACCGTCATCGTCCACGAGCAGCGCAATCCGGATCACCCCGATCATGCGGTATCGCAGGAGCTTCGGACGATCCTCGAGAACACGGTGATCGACCATGGCACCGGACGTCCCGGGTCGTCCCTTGATGTCATCTCGGTGCCCGCCCCGCAGGTGCTCACCGACGACGACGGATTCGTCGACTACAGCTACATCAACCATTACGTCGCCAACGGCGTGGTGATCGCCTGCTCGTTCGACGATCCGTCCGACGCCGAGGCCGCCGAGATCCTCGGCTCGGTGTATCCCGGTCGCGAGGTCGTCGCAATCGACGCCCGCGCGATCTTCGCCCGGGGCGGTGGGATCCACTGCATCACACAGAATCAGCCCGCCGGGACCTGACCTCGCCGAGGAGTCAGCGACTCACCCGCCGACGTCGTCGCGTGATGGTGGAGGCGGGAAGAACGTTGCCGCCCATGCGGCTGGGGATCTTCCGCGCGGCCGGCACCGCGACAACCAGAGCCGAATTGGAGAATGCGAGTGCTGCAGCACTCGCGTTCTCCAGCTCAACTCGAGTTCTCGCAGCTCGACGCGGGACGTGACCAGACACAAGCCCAGGCCGCACCCGACCTGGTCGGTAATGCGCCCCGGGTGCACTCAGACCACCCTGTGCCGAATCGGCTCACCTGTGTGCTGCAGCACACAGATTCTCCAACAGGACACAGAGTGTCTGGACCGCCTCCGCAGCAGACTGCGTCTCCCCAGGTCAGCGCGGTGGTCACCGAACTCTTCGAGTCAGGGACCCACCGTCGGCGTTGCCGACGATCATGGAGGCGGGAAGAGCGCGTTGTGACTGTGACTGAGATCGGGCCCGTGACGGTGGTCCTCCGGGTATTTCCCGGAAGCGGACGCTGACGGGCCCGATCTCAGTCACCGCTCGTCGGCCGTCGCGTTCCGCAGAACGCGCGGCACGGTCGTGGCGTCCGCAGAAAGTAGGGGACGAACCTTCGTCCCCTGGCAGCCTCAGAGTCCTCCCCTACTAATTTCTAGGGGACGACTGTGAACCCCGGGGACGAAACCCTTCCCCAAGTTTTGCGACGACGGAGCACACGCATTTCCCCAGGTCAGGAGGCCAAAGGCAGTACTCTTCGAGTCAGAGGAGATCGGGCAGGCCGAGGGCGGCGCGCACGGTCCGCACCACGCCGTTGTCTGCGTTGGACGGCGCGACGTAGCGCGCCTGCGCGAGGATGCGCGGGTGTGCGTTGGCCATGGCGTAGGACCAGTCTGCGCAATCGAGCATGGCCAGGTCGTTGAGGTAATCCCCGAACACCATCGTCTGCGCGGGCGTGATGCCCAATTTCTCCTGCACGGCGGTCACCGCGACGGATTTGTCGACGCCCGGCGCCATCACGTCGAGCCAATGTTGTCCGGAGACAACAACTTCCATGGCACCATCCAACGCCATCAGCGTTGGTGCAGTGACCTTCTCGATGCCGCCGAAGTCATAGATCGCCACCTTGACAAGTTCGGTCCGAACCTCCCGGAGATCGTCGACCACCTCGTGCGCGTAATAGTAGGGAACAACCTGCTCCAGGAATGCGTCGTCCGACCGGTCCACGAACGCGGTGTCGGGGCTGCACAGTACGACGCCGAGATCCGCTGCGCCGCTGTCGGTGAGGTCACGCGCCCGACCCAGGACGGTGGTGGCGACCCGGGGTTGGAGCGGAGTGACCCTGAGTTTCTCACCATCACGCGCAACGACCGACCCGTTCTCGGCGATCACCACCAGGCCCGGAACCGCGTGCCCGAGTTGATGCAGGAGCGTGGCGGCCTGCCGACCACTCGCGGGACTGAAAACGATTCCGCGTCGGCCGAGTTCATCGAGCAACGGCCACAGCGACTCCGGGATGCCCTTGCTCTCGTCGAGGAGCGTGCCGTCCATGTCGCTGACGATCAGGCGCACGTCGTCGGGAACGGGTGGGATCGGGGTGTTCATCGCTGTCAGTGTCTCACCGGCCGCAAGTGTCAGTGCGCCCGGCCGAGTAGGGGTGCCACCATCAGCCGTACATACCGGGAGATGTCCTCGACATCGGCGTCGGCGATCTCGCGGCTGGCGATTCGGTGGCGCATGAGCGAGATGCCGACGACGAGGGCATTGATGAGCTCCGCCTTGAGAGCAGCGTCCGGCCCGTCGAGGCGGTTCCCCAGCGTCTCGGTGAACGTCTTCTCGATGGCGTCGCGTATGACGTCGTTGACCGTCTCGCTGTCGACGACACCGACCAGCAGTCCGGTCATCCCGCCACCGGAGTCACTGACCTCGAGGACTTGACGAAGGATGCCGTCGGGCAGTTCGTCGAGGGGCGCCGTGGCGACCAGGTCGACGGTGGTCGAGATGCTCCCACGGACGGCCTCGACGAACAGATTCTCCTTGGAACCGAAGTAGCGGTTCACCAGCGACTGGTTGACGCCCGCCGCGCCCGCGATGTCGCGTGTGGTGACGTGCGCCCCGTGTTCGGCGAGAAGGGTTCGGGTCGCCTCGAGCAGCGCCTCACGGGTGGCGGCCGCGTTGCGCCGGCGCGGTTCGGACGCCTCGGACATGGAACTCCCTTGCTGTTGTCGACGGCCCAAGCCTAGTCGCGGTGATGTTCACCACTTGCAAGTAAACACGTGTTGACTTAGCCCGAACCCAAGCCTACCGTCATGTAGTCAGTTGTTTACTTATGCCCTTTACCTCCCTCCGAAAGGAGCACCTCGTGATAGGCACGCCTGAAGCGGGCACTCGGTCGGGCGGCGTGGTCGCCACCCTCGCGTTCGCGGGCACGGTCGCTGCGATCATGCAGACCCTGGTCACCCCGTTGCTGCCCCAACTGCCCGCCATCCTGAACACCACCGCGTCGAACTCGACGTGGGTCATCACGGTGACACTGCTCGTCGCCGCCGTGTGTGTGCCGGTGACCGGTCGTCTGGGCGATCTGCTCGGCAAGAAGCGCGTGCTGCTCGCGCTGACCGTGCCGCTGGCCGTCGGGTCGGTGGTGTGTGCCCTGTCGTCGTCGGTGGTCCCGATGATCGTCGGCCGCGGCCTGCAAGGCCTCGGCATGGGCATGGTGCCGTTGGGCATCGCGCTGCTGCGCGACGCGGTCCCATCGCACAAGTTGAGTTCGTCGATCGCGCTGGTGAGCGCGTCGATGGGCATCGGCGGCGGACTCGGTCTGCCGATCGCCGCGGCCGTCGCCGAGTACGCCGACTGGCGTGTGCTGTTCTGGGGTTCGGCGGTCCTCGCGGTCATCATCGCGCTCCTGGTGTGGACACTCATCCCCGACGTCCGGCCTGCCGCAGCGGGCCAGCGATTCGACGCCCCGGGCGCGGTGCTGCTCGGCATCGGCCTGGTGAGCCTGCTGCTCGCGGTGTCCAAGGGCGCCGATTGGGGCTGGACCTCGGCCGGCATCGTCGGACTGTTCATCGGTGCGGTTGTCGCGCTACTGGCCTGGGGCGCTTGGGAATTGCGCACCCGCGAGCCGCTCATCGACCTGCGCACCACCGCACGCCCACGCGTGCTGACGACCAACATCGCGTCGATCTTCGTCGGCATCGGCATGTACGCCAGCATGCTGGTGTTCCCGCAGTTGCTGCAGTTGCCCGAAGCCACCGGTTACGGCCTGGGCCAATCCATGCTGGCAGCCGGGCTGTGGATGCTGCCGGGCGGTCTGATGATGATGGTGGTCTCCCCATTGGGCGGCAAACTCACCGACGCCCGCGGTCCCAAGCTCACCCTGATGTGTGGCGTCACCGTGCTCGCCGCAGGGTACGGTCTGGCGCTGCTGCTCTCCGGCACGGCCTGGGGAATCATGGTGGCGCTCATGGTGATCAACAGTGGCGTCGGCCTGGCCTACGGCGCGATGCCCGCGCTCATCATGGGTTCGGTCCCGCTGTCGGAGACCGCGGCGGCCAACGGCTTCAACACGTTGATGCGTTCGCTCGGCACCTCGATCGGCGCGGCCGTCATCGGTGCGGTGCTCGCACAGATGACGATCACGTTCGGCGGCCACACGATGGCGTCGGAGGCCGGATTCAACGTCGCACTGCTCATCGGCGCGGGCGTGTCGCTCGTGGCGCTGATGATCGCGTCGCTGATTCCGCGCGGGTCGGGTCCCGAGGGTGCCGTGCACGTCGCGGAGACCGACGACGCCTCGACCGATCAGGAGCACAGTCTCGCGCGTGCGTGAGGGTTCCCCTCCGCCAGCTGAGATGCGAGCATTTCGCACCGAGCGTCACCCAGCGGGGACATCGGCGGCCCTTGTTGTGAACCAGCAGATGTCCCCGGAGTCCGGGAGTTCCGGCAACTGCGTCATCTCGGCGCGAATCCGCACAAGGACCGCGGACACATCCATCGCCTACGGCACGAATGTTTCGTCGTCGGAATCGGTGAGATCGCCGGCGAGCACTCCCGTTGCCAGCAAGTCGGAGATCAGCCCGAGCACCAGGTCGGTCACGCGGTCACGGGTCGGCGTCGGGCGCGTCAACGCGGTGGCGGCGCCGACGATCGGGGAGAACCCCACCCAGTCGTCGTTCGCATAGGCGACCAGATACGTGAGGTGGTCATGGTAGGCGTCGGTCATCGCGGCAGGAATCCTCACCCCACGACGCGTTGCTCGTCGACCTCGGCGAGATGGCGTGCGGCCAACTCGAAGTCGGCGTCGTCGTGGAGGATCACGAGACCCTTGATGGCTGCGGTACCACAGACCAGCAGGTCGACCACTGACAAGGCCCTGGCCGAACCGACCCGCGCGAGTTGGTGCTGCGCGGATTCGGCCCACTGCCACACCGACTTCGGCACCGGCACGTCGGGGTAGAGGTTACGAAACATCTGACTCATCTCGTCGAACTCGTCAGCATTTCTTGCAGATCGACGGAACTCGGCGCGTTGCGGTTCGCACGAACCGATAGCGCCACTCAACAAAGCGGGCTCCCAAGTCGCGGTGAGGCCCGGTTGCCGTTGCAGTCGCCAAACAGCAGACGAGTCCACGAGGAAGCCGATCACCGTCCGACGGCTCGCTCATCCGCCCGTACCTCGAGCCAGCCCGCGTAATCCCATTTCTGTGCTTGATCTCGGCTCCGAGCCAGAGCTTCGATGCGCCGGAACCGCTCGACATAGTCACGCATCGCGAGGTTCACCGCTTCTTTCTTCGTGTGAACCCCGGCTATCCGCATGACCTCTGCCAACGCAGCATCGTCCAGGTCTATCTGAGTCACCGCCACGGCACACCTCTGATGTTGGTGATATATGCACCCAGCATACATGTCCAACATCATTCTCAACCCGGTCCGAAGACAGGTAGTCGACTACTCGCGAGAATGCGCGCGCCACGCATGACGCTGAAAGGACGAGGTCACCACCACACCGAGCTCCGCCCCGGAGGCACGAATGCTCTCACAGACCATGCTCCTGCTTCGTCGACCACAAGAGACCATCGAGAGGCGGCTGCACCTCCGGCTGCCACCAGATCTTCCCGACAGTTGGGAACGTGAGCTTCCGCGAATCCTTGGACCCATCGGCCGGATTCCGGGATTCCGAACCGCCGCGAGCCGATTCGCCATCAACAAGTTCGCGAATGCCGCACCACCGCGCCCGCACCCGTATTCGATGGCCGCCGACTACACCACCTGGCAAAGCCTCACCGACCGCACGTACTCGGGGCGACATCTGCCGCCCGGTACCACCCCACCCGAGGATCTACCCAGCGAGCAGGATGTGACCGCACTGTTCCGGCGACCTCGCAATGAGGAAGTGAAGTCGACAGACACCAGCGTGACGTTCGTGTTCTTCGCGCAATGGTTCACCGACAGCTTCTTGCGCACCGACCGCAAGAACCCTGCCAAGAACACCTCTCCGCACGAGATCGACCTGTGCCAGATCTACGGTCTCAGCGCCGAGAAGACCGACAAGTTGCGTTCCAAGACGGGCGGTCATCTGAAGAGTCAGCGCATCAGGGGCGAGGAGTACCCGCCCTATCTGTTCGAGCCCCGTGACCCCAAGGGCCCGCTGATCGTCAAAGAGGAGTTCAAGGGTCTCCACGACGAGGATGTCCTCTTCAAGGAGATCCTCGCGCGTGTCCCCGACGACCGAATGGATTTCGTCTTCGCGGTCGGCCTCGAGCACGGCAATTCGACGATCGGTCACACGATGCTCGACACGATCTTCTTGCGCGAGCACAATCGCATCGCCGACGTGCTGAACGCTGCGCATCCGGAATGGGAGGGGAACGACGAACGGCTGTTCCAGACCACCCGCAACATCATGATCGTGCTCCTGCTGAAGCTGGTGGTCGAGGAATACATCATGCACATCGGCCCGTTCGACTTCCCCGTCGAGATGGTGAAGTTCATGGCCGACGGCGAACGCTGGAATCGTGCCAATCGCGGCGCCATCGAATTCAACCTGCTCTACCGTTGGCACCCACTCGCGCCCGACTGGATCGGCGAGGGCGCAAACAGGTTGGAAGCCAAAGACTTTCTCAGCAACAACCCGCTCGTCCTCTCGCGCGGCATCGAGTCGCTGATCGCACAGTGCTCGCACGAGCGGTCGGGCAAGATCGGTCTGTTCAACACTCCCCACTACCTCTCGGAACGGATGGACCCCAACGTCGCATCCGTCGAGGAGCGCACGGTCGCCCTCATGCGTCATGCACGGCTGCGGACGTTCAACGAGTACCGAGAGTACTTCGGCCTCAACCCAATACACAGCTTCGAGGAGCTCACCGACGACGAAGCGGTTCAAGACCGCCTGCGAGAGATGTACGGCCACATCGACAATCTCGAGTGGTACGTCGGCATCTTCGCCGAGGACTACCCCGACTACATGATGATGGGGTGGACGATGACCACCATGGTCGCCCACGACGCGTTCACCCAGGCACTCACCAATCCGCTTCTGGCCAAAGAGGTCTTCAACGTCAACACCTTCACCCAGACGGGCATGGACATCATCGAAGGGACCCGCTCGCTCGAACATATCATCAAACGGAACGCGACGGACCCCGACGCCGTTGATGCCAGTTTCAAGTGTTGAGCGACTCCTCGGATCAGCGACCCACCCGCCGACGCCTCACATCCAGGGAGCTTCGACCTGCTCGCGTGCCCACAGAAAATAGGGGAAGAAACTTCTTCCCCTACCCTTGGAGTCCTCCCCCAGAAATTTCTCGCGGACGACTATGAAACCCGGGGAAGAAGTTTTTCCCCTAGATTTTGCGGGCACGACGCCATCGTGTTTCCCCAGGTCAGAAGGCTGGTCACCGAACTCCTCGGATCAGTCGGGGGTGTGCCCGAGGGTGCGCCATTCGGTCGGTGCGTAATAGGTGATGTAGCCGGTCGTCTCGATCACCTTGAGCACGCCGCCGGGTTCGATGCTGATGGTCGCTTCGTCATACTCGACCGGACGGCCCCCATCGAGGACCAGTTTCACATTCTTGGACATGGGCGGATCGTAGGTCGTGTGCGCAGAATCCGCTCGACGGCATTTCATGAGACGAGTTCGCACACCTCACGAAATCCGTTGTCGAGACTGTCGACCAGGAGGTCGATGTCGGGAACCGCGGCGTCGTCGACGTCGATGCCCATACAGCAATCGCCGACGTAGGACAGCAGGGTGACGTTGAACGCGGCGCCGATGGTGGGTCCAAATCCGTACTGCCGGATGATCTTCGCGCCGGCAAGGTAGAGCGGCACGGGCGACCCGGGCACGTCGGAGGCAACAAAGTCAACGTGCTCGAGCATCGCGCCGACGGCAGACGACGGCAGCACGTTCAGGGCACCGGCGATCGGTTCGGCAAGCGGCACCGCCGGTTCGACGCGCCACTTCGCTACGATCTCGTGCATGCGCCCGATCACGTCTTTCGGTTCGTCGGTGTCGCAGGGAAGCGCAAAGCGCAGCAGCGTGATCCGGTTCCCGCCAAGCGGATCGTCGTCGGACCGCAGATTCATCGGCATGGTCACGCGCAGGTGATCGATGTCGGCGTCGTGGCGGCGGTGATACTCACGCATCCCGAGGACGATGGCGGCAAGGAAGGCGTCGTTGAGGGTCCCGCCGCCCACACCACCGGCTGCTGCCAGCTTCTCCACGGGCACGTCCAATGTCGCGAAGTGCCGCCGGGTGCTGCGTTCGGTCATCACCGGAGACGCCGTGGTGGTGACCGGTTCGACGATGCGCGCCACCGACCGTGCCGTGCCGCCGGCGTCGCGCAGTGTCTGAAGCGGACGAGTGATCGAGCGAGCCGCAAGTCGTGCTGCCGCCGACGCCGAATTGCGCGCGAGTCCGGCAGCCGACGACGCATACCAGCCCGCGGTGTCGATGATCGATGGCTTGCGGGCTTCGGCGTCGGGAACCGCAACCGGTGGGCGCGCAGTGCCGTCGCGTTCGAAATCCATTGTCTCCGCGGCAATCTGAACTCCGCCGACGCCGTCGGTGAGGGAGTGGTGGAACTTCATCACAACGGCCGCCGCGCCGTCCTCCTCGAGCCCGTCGAGCAGGGTGTATGTCCACAACGGGCGGGCCGGGTCGAAGGCCGACATGCCCGCGGTCCGTGCGACCTCGAGAACTCCCTGGAAGTTCTTGGGGTGCGGAGCGTCAAGTCTGCGCAGATGCCAGCCCAGGTCGAAGTCGGGGTCGTCGACCCACCGCGGTGGAGCGAGGCCACGGTCGGGCACGAGCTTGCGTCGCATCGCCGGCAGCACCTGGGTCGCACGCTCGACCGTTGCGACGAAACGATCCCAATCCGGCGAGGCATCGAGCAGTGCGACTGCCACGATGGTCGAGCGCAGGATCGGGTTCTGCTCCATGCGCCAGGAGAACATGTCCGTTTGGGTCATCCGGACGACGTCGTCACTCATATCTCGAGTGTTCTCCGTGGCGGCGCTCGTCATGGGCTTTTGGCCAGTTGCGGTACCAAGGTCCCATGCTGGGCAAGCCAGACCGGGCACGACGTCACCGCCGCGCACTCACCTCGTCTCGGCGCTCGCGGCTCTTCACCGATCCGAGGTAGGCCACGATGACCGCGACGATCCCCACCACCGCCACGACCACGACGGTGGTCGACTCGCCCGTCGCGTTGACGATGATCGCGACAAACGCCCAGAGCAGGGTGAGTGGATAGGCGATGACCGAGGAGCCGACCACGAACGTGACCGCGGAACCGAGGGCCGCGGCAGCGACCAGGAAGGCAACCTGCCAGCCGGCCGACCAGCCAGAGCGCCGCCGCGCCGCACGCCACGGCGAGGTCGATGGCCAACCGCTGCGCCGACCCGGTCCCCGTCGTCCGTGTGCGCACGAAGACAACACCGGTGGCGATCGACAGCAGGTAGATGACCGCCCAGATACCGAAGGCGTAGCCGGCCGGGCTGATGAACAGATCGACGTCGTCGTCGTTCGGCTGACCGCCGAAAGTCAGCAGCGGGATGAACACCGCGAGGGCCTGTGCGACCGACAGGACGAGTACCGCCCACGCGGCGGGTGTGGATATTCGCGTCGACGACATATGTCCGACTTTGTCACAGTCGGCGCGAGGTTCACGGCTGCTCCGGCGTGTCACCTGCCCGGCCCGGAGGGGGTACATGCGCGTCTAGGATCGACATGTGTCAGACAACGTGCGACACGGAGACCAGATGTTGCGGAGCTCATGACGCCGGCACAGCTGCGCGCCTTCGTCGCGGTAGTGCGGACCGGATCGGTCAAGAACGCCGCCACCGAACTGGCCCTCACCGAGCAGGCGGTGTCGATGCATGTGGCGGCGCTGCGCAAGAGTCTCGGCGACCAGCTCTTCAGTCGGACGCGGTCGGGGCTGGCCTTCACCCCGGGCGGTCTGCGACTGGCGGCCCGCGCGGTCGAGATCCTCGGACTGCAAGATCAGACGATCAGCGAGGTCGGTGCCGCCGCCGGTGGACGGCGCACGATCCGGCTCGCGTCATCGAGTCTGTTCGCCGAGCATGCGGCGAGCGGTCTGATCGATCTGTTCACCAAGCGCGCGAAGGACCTGGAGGTCGAACTGAGCGTGCACTCCCCGGATCGGTTCGCCTCGCTCCTCGCGTCGCGGGCGGTGGACGTCGCGATCGGGCCGGCGCCGACCGACATGGAAGTCACCGACGGCGGTCACGCGTTGACGATCAAGGAGTTTCTCACCTACGACGTGGAGGCGATGGCGGCCCCGAGCCATCCCTTCACTCAGCGCCGGGCCAGCCCGGAGGAACTCGCGCACGCGACCTGGAACCTCGGACCGTCCGCGGCCGCCGTTCATGAAGCCATCCCCACGATGCTCCGCAAGCTCGGTGTGCCCGACGACTGCCAGCGCATTTTCCAGAGCGATGCCGCCGCCTGGGAGGAGACGCAACGCGGCAGCGCGCTGACCCTTGCGCCCACCTTCGCGGTGCGCACGGAGGTGGCCGACGGTCGCTTGGTGCGCGTGAACGGCGAGCAGGTGCATCGGCGCAACACATGGTGCGCGACGACCCTGGCGCACGATCCCACCCGCACGGCCAGTGAACTCATGCGGTTTGTCGGCACGCCCAAGGCGATGCAGGCGATGCTGCGCGGCACCGGCGTACCGGTGAAGAACTTCCGTCCAGCGGTCTACGTCACGCTATGGAACTGATTCTGCCGCTTGTCATTCCACTGTTGTGTCAGCGTCGACGCGCCTCGGCGATGGCGGCGATCACCGCGGGCAGGTCGTCGACGGTGCCCGCCGGTAGCAGTCGATCGCAGTACGGCAGCGCTGCCGCCATCCCGCCCACGAGCGGCGCGTAACCCGGCACGCCCGCACGAGGATTGAGCCAGATCACCGTGAATGCGCGGCGCGCAATCCGCGACATGACCCGTTCCATGACCTCTGGCTCGCCGGAATCCCATCCGTCCGAAGCGATCACGCAGATCGTCCCGCGCAGTGTCTGTCCGTGCGGCGAATGCAAGAGTGCATCCAGGCTGGCTGCGATCCGGGTGCCCCCGAACCGATCCACCACCTTCTCGCTCGCCGATTCGACCGCATCGTCGATGGACGACCGCGCCAGGATCGATGTCATCCGCGTGAGCCGGGTGGCAAAGGCGAATGTCTCTGCGCGGCCACGCCTCGACAGGACGCGCATCGCGTGCAGATAGACGGTCGTGTAGGCCTGCATCGACTGCGACACATCACAGACCATCACGATGCGCCGCTGCCGCCACACCGGGCCCCGGTAGGCGACGTCGGCGATCTCCCAACCCGTGTGGCGAGCCCGTACCAGCGTGTGCCGCAGATCTATTCGCCGACCGCTTCCGATCACGAGCTCGCGTCGACTCCGTCGTCGCGGCCAGCGCTGGGTGGCGTCGTCGAGCCAGGAATCGATGAGTTCGAGTTGCCGGGAGTCCAACTGGTCGAAGGGAATCCGCGCGATCGAATCGATCGCGCTCGGTCGGGGAATCCACACCGGCGTGCCGTCTTCGTCGTCTGCGGAGTCCGCGCCCGCCGCCATCCGCGGCAGTGTCGCCCACGGCAGGCCCTCGGTGTCCGGGTCGTCGGCGGCGTGCGGGCCGGGTACCGCGAGTGACTGCTCGCCGCGCGGTCCCGTCGAGGTGGCGCGCAGGGCCGCCGGATCGAGGGAGAACACCGCATCGTTGAAGACGGCGTTGAACACGGCATCGAAGGTGGCCAGGTCGGAGTGCTTGCGTACCAGCGCGATCCGAGTGAGCCAGTACAGTTTCTGCCGGTCGGACAGCACACCTCGGTCGACGGCACCAAGAGCCCGGCCGAACACGGCAGCATCGGATTGACCGACGGCCAGACCGGCGCGGCGGAGTCGGTCGGTGAACCCGGCGGCGAACGCCGCTCGATCGACCAGGCTCAGGATCTGGTTCACAACAGGGCGCCCCGCGCGAGGGCGTCGGCGACGTCGGCGTGGTCGTCCGGGGTCTTCACGAGGGTGCCGAGGGTCGGGAGGACCGCGTCGGGCATCAATTCCGGGACGCCGAGGGTGATGAGCGCCGACACCCAGTCGATCGCCTCGGCCATGCCGGGTGGCTTGTCGAGGTCGAGTTCGCGGACCCGACCCACGAACACGGAAGCGTCGGCGATGAGGGATTCGGGGGCGGCGGGCACGGTTCGGCGCAGCACGGCCGCCACCTGGGCGGCCCCCGGGTACGCGATCCAGTGGTACAGACAGCGCCTGCGCAACGCATCGTGGAGCTCGCGGCTGCGGTTGGAGGTGAGGACGACGATGGGTCGTCGCTGCGCCCGGATGGTGCCGAGTTCTGGAATGGAAACCGCGCCCTCGCCGAGGAACTCAAAAAGCAGCGCCTCGAATTCGTCATCGGCACGGTCTATCTCGTCGATCAACAACACTGGCGGCCGCTGGCCCTGATGCCGGATCGCGGCCAGCAGCGGACGTTCGGACAGGTACTCGGGTGCGTACAGATCTGCGTCGGACATCGACTCGGCCCGTGACTCGGACAGCCGGATCGCCAGAAGCTGGCGCTGATAGTTCCACTCGTACAAGGCGTCGTGGGCCGCCAGACCTTCGTAGCACTGCAGGCGGATCAGGTCGGTGTCGAGGGCCGCCGCAACCGAGATCGCCGCCGACGTCTTACCCACTCCCGGTTCACCTTCCAGGAGCAGAGGCATCTGCAGGGCGGTGGCCAGATACAGAGCGGTGGCGATCCCCTCGTCGGCCAGGTAGTCGACGGCGTCCAGGCGTTCGACGACGTCGCGGGGCGACTCGAACAGACTGACCGGAGCGGTCATCTCATCGCCTGCAGGTCGCCGCTCGTCCGGGCGAGATAGGCTTCGAGGCAGCCGGCACAGCAGAACCAGTGCTGTCCGGATTCGTCGCTGACGCCAGGTGTGTCCTCGGCGACGACGACGGTCATGCCGCAGATCGGATCGACCTCGTGCCGTTGCGCCGGAGGCGTTGCCGCAGAAGCATCGTCGGCATCGATCCGCGGTGTCCGGAGGCCGTCGCGCCGGACGGCGGCGACCACTTGTGCCAGAATCGACAACGCGATCTCGGCCGGGGTGACGGCGCCGATGTCGAGACCCACCGGAGTGTGGATCAGGTCTCGCTGCGCCGGAGTCAGTTCCATCGAATCCAGCACTGCTGCGCCCCGGGTGCGACTGGCCACCAGCCCGATGAACCCGACCCCACCCTCGAGGGCCGACCGGATCAGCCCGGCCTCGTCGCCGCCGTGCGTGCACACGATCGTGGCGAGTGCGGCTGACGACGAATCAGGCTGTGTCACCTCCAATCCCAGCAGACGGGCCTGTTCGGCGACGGCCGTGGCGATCGGTGTGTCACCGGCGACGTGGAGGATCGGCGCGGGCAGCACCGGTTCGACGAACACCTCCAAGGCACCACCGGACATGCACGGGTTCACCGCCACCCGCGCCCCCGGCGTCTCCGGGAACGGATCGCCGCCATCCGGCACGATGCGCAGCAGCATTCCCTCGCCGGCGTTGATGACGTCGGTTGCGGCGAGACGAACCGACTCCCGCGCGCACTGTCCGCCGATGAAGCCGTCGATGCGCCCGTCCGCGGTCACCAAGGCGAAATCCCCGGCATGCGCGGAGGTCGGTGGCTGGGCACGCACCACGGTCGCCCGGGCAAACGGCACACGTTCGGAGATGAACTGTGCAGCAATGTCGGTCAAGCGCCGTGGTTCCGATGGCATGCCTGCTCCTGTTCTCGTGGTCCGGGACACTCCTCAGATCGGCGGCCGCGCCCGCCCCTGCATCGCCTCCCACACCCGCGACGGCGTCAGAGGCATATCGGCGTGGCGAACCCCGAAGGGTTCCAACGCATTCAGCACCGCATTCACCACCGCCGGCGGTGAACCGACGGTCGCCGACTCCCCCACGCCCTTCGCGCCGATCGGATGATGTGGCGAGGGCGTGACAGTGAATCCGGTTTCCCAGTGCGGCACTTCGAGGGCGGTCGGGATCAGATAGTCCATGAACGACCCGTTGAGACAGTTGCCCTCTTCGTCGAAGGAGACGATCTCCATCAGCGCCATCCCCACACCGTCGGTGAGTCCGCCGTGCACCTGCCCCTCGATGATCATCGGATTGATCCTGGTACCGCAGTCGTCGACGGCGACGAAGCGTCGAACCTTCACGACCGCGGTGTCGGGATCGATGTCGACCACACAGATGTAGGCACCGAACGGGTAGGTGAGGTTGGCGGGGTTGTAGACCACCGACGCGTCCAACCCGCCTTCCACACCCGGCGGCAGGTCGCCCGCGCCGTGCGCCTTCATCGCGATCTCCGCGATCGTCACCGACGTGCCAGGATCGCCCTTGACCTTGAACGTCCCCTTCTCCCATTCCAAGTCGGCGACCGAGACCTCGAGCATGCCTGACGCGATGAGCTTGGCCTTGTCGCGGATCCGGCGCGCCGCGACGACCGCCGCGGCCCCGGACACCGGCGTCGAGCGGCTGCCGTAGGTGCCCAGTCCGAACGGCGTGTTGTCGGTGTCGCCGTGGACGACGTCGATGTCGTCGGGTGGGATGCCCAGCTCTTCGGCGACGATCTGCGCGTAGGTCGTCTCGTGTCCCTGCCCTTGGGATTGCACCGACAGGCGGACGACGGCTTTCCCGGTCGGGTGCACCCGCACGTCGCATCCGTCGGCCATGCCGAGTCCGAGGATGTCCATGTCCTTGCGCGGTCCGGCCCCGACGGCCTCGGTGAAGAACGCAACCCCGATCCCCATCAACTCACCACGTTCGCGTTTGGCCGCCTGTTCGGCGAGCAACGCGTCGTAGTCGGCGATCCGCATCGCCTCGAGCATCGTCTCGTCATAATTGCCGGAATCGTAGACCCAGCCGGTCTTGGTGGTGTACGGGAACTGGTCGGGCTGGATGAAGTTCTTGCGTCGCAACGCGATCTGATCCATCTTCAGTTCGTAGGCGAGGCAATTGACCAACCGTTCGACGAGGTAGACCGCCTCGGTGATCCGGAACGAACACGCGTAGGCGACCCCGCCCGGCGCCTTGTTGGTGTAGACCGCCGTCATCGCACAGTGGGCCGCCTCGAGCTGGTAGCTACCGGTGAAGACACCGAAGAATCCGGCGGGGTATTTGACCGGGGCGGCAACGCCGTTGAACGCGCCGTGGTCGGCGAGGACATTGGTGCGGATGGCCAGCATGCGACCGTCCTTGGTCGCCGCGATCTCGCCACGCATGATGTAGTCGCGGGCGAAACCGGTGCTGGTCAGGTTCTCCGTGCGATCCTCCATCCATTTCACCGGCTTTCCGGTGACGATCGAGCCGACCACCGCACACACATATCCCGGATAGATCGGCACCTTGTTGCCGAATCCGCCGCCGATGTCGGGGGAGATGACGCGGATCTTGTGTTCCGGGATGCCCGCCACGATCGCGTACAGCGTGCGGTGGGCGTGCGGCGCCTGGCTCGTCGACCAGAGGGTGAGTTTTCCGTCGACACGGTCGAAATCGGCGACGGCGCCGCAGGTTTCCATCGGCGCCGGATGCACGCGCGGGTAGACGATGTCCTGGCTGACCACCACGTCGGCCGTGGCGAAAACCGCGTCGGTGGCCGCTTTGTCACCGGTCTCCCAGTCGAAGACGTGGTTGTCGGTCTTGTTCTCGAGGTCGTCGCGGATCACCGGTGCCGACGGGTCGAGCGCGGTCCGGACGTCCCAGACAGGTTCGAGAATGTCGTAGTCGACGTCGATCAGTTCGAGGGCATCGCGTGCCGCGTAACGATCCTCGGCCACCACGGCGGCGACCTCTTGGCCCTGGAAGCGCACCTTGTCGGTGGCGAGCACCGCCTGCACGTCGTTGGACAGGGTCGGCATCCAGTCCAGGCCAAGGCCTTTGAGCGTTTCACCGGTGATGACGGCCTTCACCTTCGGCAGCGCTTCGGCTGCGGTGGTGTCGATTGCGACGATCTTGGCGTGCGCGACCGGTGAGCGCAGGATGGCCATGTGCAGCATGCCGGGCAGCTGCACGTCGTCGACGTAGCGGCCGAGCCCGCGGATGAACCGCGGGTCCTCCTTGCGCAGCATCCGCCCGTATCCGACGGGTTTCTGGTTGTTGTCGACGAGGTCCGCTGCGGTCGGTTCGGGGGGCGTGGTGATGGTCATTGCGCCGCTCCTGCCGTGACGTCGTCGGTGGCCTCGTAACCGGAATGCCGGGCCGCCCATTGCACCGACCGCACGATCGTCGTGTATCCGGTACATCGGCAGATCTGGCCGCTGATCGCCTCGCGGATCTCGTCTTCACTCGGGTCCGGGTTGGTGTCGAGGAGTGCGCGGGTGGTCATCAGCATGCCGGGCGTGCAGAAACCGCATTGCAGCCCATGGCATTCCATGAAGCCCTGCTGGATCGGATCGAGGGTGGTGCCGTGTTCGAGTCCTTCTACGGTTCGCACGTCGTGCCCACCCGCCATCGCGGCGAGGATGGTGCACGACTTCACCGGTTCGCCGTCGATCTGCACCACACAGGTTCCGCAGTTGCTCGTGTCGCATCCCCAGTGGGTTCCGGTGAGCGCGAGCGTGTCGCGCAGAAAATGCACGAGCAGCAGACGGGGTTCGATGTCTCGGGTCACCGATTCACCGTTGACGGTCATCGTCACTTGCATCGAATTCTCCTCTGTTCCAGGGCTGTCCGGAGTTCAGGCGGTGGCGTCCGCACCGACGCCCAGGCGCGCGGCACTCCGCCGGAGGGCACGTCGGGTCAGTTCGTCGGCGAGATGCCGCTTGTAGTCGGCGGTTCCGCGTCCGTCGGTGGCCGGGTCGCAGGATTCGGCGGCGATCTCACCCGCGCGGGTCCATGCCGCCTCGGTGGGTTCCTGTCCGCGCAACGCGTCCGAGATCGCGGGTATGCCGGTGGTGTTGGGTCCGACGGCGGCCAGACCCACCCGGGCATCGGCGATGACACCGTCGGCCAGCCACAGCGCTGCCCCCACGGCGACCACCGCCCAGTCTCCCGCGCGGCGCTCCACCTTCTCGTAGGCACTGCTGCCGCCCGAACGGATCGGAATGCGCACCTCGGTGAGCATTTCGTTCTGTTCGACGGCGGTTTCGTAAGGGCCGCGGTGGAATTCGGCCATCGTGACCACCCGTTCACCGTCTGCGCCGCGGATCACGCAGCTCGCGTCGAGGGTGGTGCAGACACTCGACAGGTCCTCGGACGGGTCGGCCTGGCACAACGAGCCGCCGAGGGTTCCCCGGTTGCGTACCACCGGGTCGGCGATCACGCGCTCGGCGTCGCGGAAGATGGGGAATGACGAGAACAGCGGTTCGTTGGCGAGTAGTTCGCAGTGCCGGGTGAGCGCACCGATGCGGACGTCGTCGTCGGTGAAGCGGATGTAGCCGAGCTCGGCGTGGAGATCGTTGATGTCGATGACGTATTCGGGTGTCGCGAGCCGCAGCTTCATCATCGGAAGAAGACTGTGGCCGCCGGCGATGAGCCGTGCCTCGTCGCCGAGCTGCCCGAGGAGCCTTATCGCGTCGTCGACGCTGGTTGCGCGTTCATATTCGAACGGTGCCGGAACCTGCATGATGTCTCCTCTGTTGCGATCACCGGACGGCGTCGGGATGGATGTGATCGGCGAGCCGGTTCAGGTTGACGCCGCTGCCGCCGCGTCGGGCCGAGATGATCTCGGCGACGATCGACACGGCGGTCTCGGCCGGTGTCTGCCCGCCGAGGTCGAGGCCGATCGGTGAATGCAGCCGCGCGAGATCGGCGTCGGTGACGCCTTCCTGTCGCAACCGACGCAGCCGATCGTCGTGTGTGCGCCGAGAGCCCATGGCTCCGATGTACACCCCGTCAGGAGTTTCGAAGGCCGCTTGAAGTGCCGGAACGTCGAATTTCGGGTCATGGGTGAGGACGCAGATCGCGGTGCGCGAATCGATACGCCCGGCCGCGTTCTCGGCACGCAGGTAGCGGTGCGGCCAGTCGACGACGATCTCGTGTGCGGCCGGGAATCGATCGCGGGTGGCGAACACGCTGCGCGCATCGCACACCGTCACGTGGTATCCGAGCGCCGCACCGGCCGCGGCAACCGCGGCCGCATAGTCGATGGCGCCGAACACAATCATGCGTGGCGGCGGGGCGAAGGAGTTGACGAACACCGCGACGCCGTCGCCCATACGCTCGCCCGCCGACCCGTAGCGCAGGGTCGACGACTCGCCCAGATCCAGCAGGCCGCGCGCGTCCTGTGCGACCGCCCGGTCTAGGTTCGGTCCGCCGAGCGTGCCGATCACGTCGTCGGCGGTGACGGTCAGGTGGCTGCCCACTTGTCCGTGCGCACCGGCGGTCACGGTGGCCACCGCAATGGGTCGTCGGGCGGCGACGGCGTCGGCGAGGTCGCCGAGATCGGGCCAGGTCTCCTGGTTGACGGATTCGCAGAACACGTCGAGTATCCCGCCGCACGTGAGGCCGACGGCGAACGCCTCGTCGTCGGCGATCCCGTATCGCTCGCTGCTCGGAGTGCCGGATGCCATGACTTCACCCGCGAGTTCGTAGACAGCACCTTCGACGCACCCGCCTGACACGGACCCCAGGACGCGTCCATCCGCCAGGCGAATCGACGACGCCCCGGGTTGTCGGGGCGCCGAGCCCGTCGTCGCGACCACGGTCGTCAGCCCGACCGTCTCACCTCTGCGCCAATGATCCGCGAGCGTGGGCAGGACGTCTCGCATTCAGACACCTCTAATCCTGTGGACACCATTGTGGTTTGGATCACAGTGGTGTGACGTCGTCCAGTGTGCGCCGGTTTTGCCGCACGTCAACCGGAACCTCAGTGTTTGCTGAGGTCAGGGCACCCTTAGTCGTCGATACGTCCGCAGTGTCGCCGGGTCGTGCGACGATGCCCACCATGAACCCAGTCCATCAGAGGTCGGAGGCGGTCCGCGCGTCGAATGCGATGGCACCCGCCGACCGGACAATCGAGACCTGAAAACCGCCCCAGACTTGCGCCCTCGGGAGAGCCGCCGTTGACAATGTGTCGATGGCGGCTTTGCCTGGGGCCGCAATCGTGGGCAGGTTTCGTGTCAGGTCGCTGTTCCGAAGAGTTCGAGTCCTCGGCCCCCACCTGGGCATAGGCTCGCGTCATGACCGACGCACCGCCCCTCCCCCGGTCACCGGCCGAACTGGCGGCCGCGCTGGATGCCACCGGCTATCTCGCCGACGACGGCCTGGCCATGGCCGCCTTCCTCGCGCTGCGGATGGGTCGGCCGCTGTTCTGCGAGGGGGAGCCCGGCACCGGTAAGACCTCGCTCGCGGTCGGGCTGTCGCAAGCGTTGGACCTGCCGTTGATCCGCCTGCAATGCCACGAGGGCATCGATTCCTCGCAGGCGCTCTACGACTGGGACTTTCCGCGCCAACTCCTGCACCTGCGCACCCTCGAGGCGGCCAGCGTCGGACCGCTCGATGCCGATGCGGCCGAATCGTCGCTCTACACCGACCGATTCCTGCTCGCCCGCCCACTGTTGCAAGCGCTGACCGAGGCGCCGTGCGTGTTGCTCATCGACGAGATCGACCGCGCCGACGACGAGTTCGAGGCGTTCCTGCTCCAACTGCTCGACGAGAACGCGGTCACGATCCCCGAACTCGGGCACGTGCAGGCGGCCGTCCCGCCGCTGGCGATCCTCACGTCCAACCGCACTCGCGAGGTGCACGACGCACTTAAACGCCGCTGCCTCTACCACTGGCTCGAACACCCCTCGCTGGCCCGTGAGATCGCCATCCTGTCGCGTCGCGTGCCGGGCATCTCCGACGCCCTGGCCGCGCAGGTAGCCGGCGCGGTCCAGGAACTGCGGAAGCTGGAGTTGCTCAAGCCACCGGGCGTCGCCGAGACACTGGACTGGGGGGGCCCGCGGGCGCAAAACGACCGCAAACAAAACGACGCGGCGGTGGCCGCGGCCACCCAGGGGGGGGGGGTGTAGTTCCCCGAAGACACCCACCCCCGCCTGCGCGCCGC
>NZ_JBEXMX010000079.1:0-25139 GCF_040610755.1 Gordonia sp. NPDC003585
CGCGCACCTCGCCTGGACCGACGAGGCGGCTGCGCTGGCGGCGTCCGATCCTGACGCCTTCAACGAGGCCCTCGCGGCGGCGGCGCAGAATCCTGCGGGGTTTGTCGACGACGCCGCCGATGCGGGTGCCGCTGCATCCCCAGCCGAGATCCTCGACGGTTGGCGCGCGGTGCGCACCAAGCTCGCAGATCTTCTGGTCGCGGTGCCCGACGGTGTGAAGATCCCGTGGTTCGGGCCCCCGATGTCGGCGGCGTCGATGGCGACGGCACGACTCATGGAGACCTGGGCGCACGGCCTCGACGTCGCCGACGCCCTCGGTGTGACGATGCCGGCGACCGATCGGATCAAGGGGGTCGTGCACATCGGTGTTCGTACCCGCGACTACGCCTACATGGTGAACGGTCGGACGCCACCGACGGCGCCTTTCCGCTACGAGATCGTCGCGCCCTCCGGCGACGTGTGGACGTGGGGGCCCGACGACGCGACCGACGTCGTGCGCGGGCCGGCCGAAGACTTCTGTCGGCTCGTGACCCAGCGTCGGGCGCTCGCCGACCTCGACCTCACGATCACCGGTGACGACGCAATCGAATGGGCTTCGATCGCACAGTGTTTCGCCGGTCCGCCCGGGACCGGACGGCGCGCCGCCAACTCGAAGGGACATGCATGACGAACGGGCAGAGGCCATCGGTGATCCGCATCGGCAACGCATCCGGCTTCTACGGCGACCGCTTCTCGGCGATGCGGGAAATGCTCGAGGGCGGCGAACTCGACTACCTCACCGGCGATTACCTCGCCGAACTGACCATGCTGATCCTGGGGCGGGACAAGCTCAAGGACCCGTCCCTCGGCTACGCGAAAACCTTTCTGCGGCAAATGGAAGACTGCCTCGGGCTCGCGATGGACAACGGGGTGCGCATCGTCGCCAACGCGGGCGGCCTCAATCCGCACGGACTGGCGGTCGCGTTGCGCGAGCTTGCCGACAAGGTCGGCGTCGATGCAGAGGTTGCCTTCGTCGCGGGCGACGACCTGGTGAAGCGAGCCCCCGAACTCGGGCTCGGGAACCCGTTGACGGCCAACGCCTATCTGGGCGGGTTCGGGATCGCCGACGCGCTCGACGCCGGCGCCGACGTCGTCGTGACCGGACGAGTGACCGACGCATCGCTCACCGTCGGACCGGCGGTCAGCGCCTTCGGTTGGGAGCCAGACGATCTCGACGCACTCGCAGGCGCCGTCGTCGCCGGCCACGTCATCGAATGCGGGGCGCAGGCCACCGGCGGAAACTATGCGTTCTTCACCGAACTCATGGATTCCGGGAAGATGGGGCGCCTCGGCTTTCCGATCGCCGAGATCGCCGCGGACGGATCGTCGGTGATCACCAAACACGAGGGAACCGGTGGTGCGGTGACCGTCGGCACGGTCACCGCCCAGCTCCTGTACGAGGTCGGAGGTCCGCGCTACCTTGGGCCGGACGTGACGACGCGCCTCGACACTGTTCACCTCGAACAGCAAGGCGAGGACCGCGTTTCCATCACCGGAGTCCGTGGTGATCCACCACCCGACACCGTCAAGGTGTCGCTGAATCATCTTGCCGGCGTGCGCAACGAGATGACGATGATCCTCACCGGTCTCGACATCGAGGCCAAGGCCGAGCTGTTCAAGGAGCAGTTCCTCGCGGCACTGCCGACCTCGCCCGCCGAGATCAGCTGGGAACTGTCCCGCCTCGATCACGCCGACGCCGAAACCGAAGAGCAGGCATCCGCGCTGTTGCGTTGTGTGGCGCGCGATCCGGATGCAAAGCAGGTCGGGCGGGCGTTCAGCGGCACGGCCGTGGAATTGGCCTTGGCCAGCTATCCGGGCTTCACGATGACCGGCCCGCCCGGAAACGGCACGCCCTACGGTGTTTTCGAGCCCGGCTACGTCGACGCCGCGTCCGTCGAACATCGGGTGGCCCGGCACGACGGCGTGGTGCAGCTCGTTGATCCAAGTCCGCTGCGCACCAAGGTTCCTGCCGACACACCCGACGAACCCGGTCTGTCGGCGACCGATTGGGGACCGGCCGCGATGCTTCCCCTCGGCAGCATCGCCGGCGCCCGCAGCGGCGACAAGGGTGGCAGTGCCAACATCGGTGTGTGGGTGCGCGATCCCGATCACTTCGACTGGCTCGACGAGACCCTCGACGTGACGTTGCTCAAGCGGTTGCTGCCGGAGGTCGCCGACCTGACGGTGCATCGCTACCGGCTGCCGAACCTGCTGGCCGTCAACTTCGTGATCGAGGAAGTGCTCGGCCGGGGCGTCGCCGAGAACGTGCGGTTCGACCCGCAGGCCAAGGGCATGGGGGAGTGGCTGCGATCGCGGCCGGTGCCGATTCCGCTGAGCTTCACAGAAACAACCGATCCCGAGACAACCGAGCAGGAGTGACGGTGCCGATCACCAGTCCGATCTGGGACACCCCCGAACGACGCGAGTTGCGGTCCACCGTGAGGGGATTCGTCGAACGACATGTACTGCCACACCAGGACAACTGGGAGCGGGACGGGCTGCTGCCGCGTGACCTGCATCGTGAGGCCGCCAAGCTGGGTCTGTTCGGGCTGGGTGTGCCCGAGGAGGTCGGCGGCTCCGGCGGCGATCTCGTCGACGCCAGCATCCTGGGTGAGGAGTTCCACTATGCGGGGGCCGCAGGCGGTGTGTTCGCGTCGCTGTTCACCCACGGGATCGCGCTGCCGCACCTGATCGGTGCGGGCGATCCCGATCAGATCGACCGCTGGGTCCGGCCCACGCTGGCCGGCGAGAAAATCGGCAGCCTCGCGATCACCGAACCGGGCGGCGGCAGCGACGTCGGACATCTGCGGACCTCGGCGGTGCGCGACGGTGACCACTACGTCGTCAACGGCGCCAAGACTTACATCACCTCGGCGGTGCGTGCCGACTTCGTCGTGACCGCGGTGCGTACCGGAGGGCCGGGAGCCGGCGGCGTGTCACTGCTCGTGATCGAGAAGGACACACCGGGTTTCACTGTGACCCGAAAACTGGACAAGATGGGATGGCGTAGTTCGGACACCGCCGAACTGGCCTTTGTCGATGCCCGCGTGCCGGTGAGTAATCTCGTCGGACCGGAGAATTCAGGGTTCGCCCAAATAGCCACGGCTTTCGTGACGGAACGATCGGGCCTGGCCGTGCAGGCCTACGCCAGTGCGCAGCGCTGTCTCGACCTCACGCTCGCCTGGGCACGCGACCGGGAGACCTTCGGTAAACCGCTCATCGCACGACAGTCCGTGCAGGACACGCTCACCGAGATGGCCCGCCGCATCGACATCGCACGCACGTACACACGAGCGGTTGTCGAACGCAAGGTGACCTCCGGCGACGACCTGATCGCCGAGGTGTGCTTCGCGAAGAACACCGCCGTCGAGACCGGTGAGTGGGTGGCCGACAAGGCCGTTCAGCTGTTCGGCGGGCTGGGCTACATGACCGGCACCGAGGTCGAACGCCAATACCGGGACATGCGGATCATCGGGATCGGTGGCGGCACCACCGAGATCCTGTCCGGCCTGGCCGCCAAGCGATTGGGTTACCAACGATGACGGCGCTCAAGTCCACGCTCGACCCGGCGTCCCCCGAGTATGGCGCGGCCGCACAGACCATGCGCGACAAGCTCGCCGACCTGCAGACCGAGTTCGACAAGGCGCTCGCCGGCGGTGGTGAAAAGTACGTCGCCCGACACCGCAAGCGCGGCAAGATGACCGCACGCGAACGGATCGAGTTGCTCGTCGACGAGGATTCGGCGTTCCTGGAACTGTGTCCGCTCGCCGCCTACGGCTCCGACTTCCAGGTCGGGGCGTCGGTGGTGACCGGGATCGGCGTCGTCGAAGGCGTCGAATGTGTCATCGTCGCCAACGACCCCACCGTCAAGGGCGGTACGTCGAATCCATGGACGCTGCGGAAGATCCTTCGCTGCAACGACATCGCACTCCAGAACCGGCTGCCGGTGGTGTCGCTGGTGGAATCCGGCGGTGCCGATCTGCCGACGCAGAAGGAGGTCTTCATCCCGGGCGGCCGGATGTTCCGCGACCTCACCAGACTCTCCGCGGCCGGCATCCCCACCGTCGCACTGGTCTTCGGCAACTCCACGGCGGGTGGAGCGTACGTGCCCGGCATGAGCGATCACGTGGTGATGATCGAGAACCAGTCCAAGGTGTTCCTCGGCGGTCCACCGCTGGTGAAGATGGCCACCGGCGAGGACAGCGACGACGAATCGCTCGGTGGTGCTCAGATGCACGCTCGGCAATCGGGTCTCGCCGATTACTTTGCGGCGGACGAGCAGGACGCGATTCGGATCGGCAGAAGGGTTGTCGCCCGGCTCAATTGGCGTAAGCGTGGCACGGGTCCGGTCGCCGAGGTGATCGAACCCCGCTACGACGCCGAGGAACTGCTGGGCATCGTGCCTGCCGACCTCAAGGTGCCGTTCAACCCGCGCGACGTCATCGCGCGGATCGTCGACGACAGCGACTTCGACGAGTTCAAAGCCGAGTACGGGAGTTCGCTCTGCACGGGGTGGGCGCGGATTCACGGCTACCCGGTCGGGATCCTCGCCAACGCACAGGGCGTGCTGTTCAGTCAGGAATCGCAGAAGGCCGCCCAGTTCATCCAGCTGGCCAATCGCAGTGACACGCCACTTCTGTTCCTGCACAACACCACCGGCTACATGGTGGGCAAGGAGTACGAGCAGGGTGGCATCATCAAACACGGTTCGATGATGATCAACGCGGTGTCGAATTCGACGGTCCCGCACATCTCGGTGCTGATGGGGGCCAGCTACGGAGCCGGCCACTACGGAATGTGTGGCCGGGCGTACGATCCTCGCTTCCTGTTCGCCTGGCCGAGTGCGAAATCGGCGGTCATGGGCGCGGCGCAGCTGGCGGGCGTCATCTCGATCGTGTCCCGTGCGGCAACCGAGGCACGAGGCGGCACGGTCGACGAGTCGGCGGATGCGGCGATGCGGCAGATGATCGAAGCGCAGATCGAGGCCGAGTCGGTACCCGCGTTCCTGTCCGGAATGCTCTACGACGACGGTGTGATCGACCCGCGTGACACCAGAACCATCCTGGGACTGTGCCTTTCGGCCATCGACAGTCAAGTGACCGAGGGGACGTCGAACTTCGGCGTCTTCCGGATGTGAGGGGCGAGCGATGATCACCAGAGTTCTGGTCGCCAACCGCGGCGAGATCGCGCGCCGGGTCTTCGCGACCTGCCGCACCATGGGCATGTCGACCGTCGCCGTCTTCTCCGACCCCGATGCCGATTCACCGCACGTGCGTGCCGCCGACACCGCAGTCCGGCTGCCGGGCGCCACCTCGGCCGAAACCTATCTGCGCGGTGAGAAGGTCATCGCGGCAGCTCAGGCGGCGGGAGCTGATGCCATCCACCCCGGCTACGGATTCCTCTCCGAGAACGCGGAATTCGCGCAGGCTGTGCTCGACGCCGGCCTGACCTGGATCGGCCCGCCACCGCAGGCGATCGAGGCGATGGGTTCCAAGGTCAACGCCAAGAAGCTGATGGCCGACGCGGGAGTGCCGGTACTCGGCAACATCGATCCCGCTGCCGTCACGGCCGACGATCTGCCACTACTGATCAAGGCGTCGGCGGGTGGCGGCGGCCGCGGTATGCGCATCGTCGAAACGCTCGACGAGTTGGCCGAGCAGGTTGCCGGTGCGGCACGCGAGGCCGAGTCCGCATTCGGTGACCCGACCGTCTTCTGCGAGCCATATGTGCGCAATGGCCACCACATCGAGGTGCAGATCATGGCCGATCAGCACGGTGCGGTGTGGGCGGTCGGGGAACGGGAATGCTCGATCCAGCGTCGTCATCAGAAGGTCGTCGAAGAGGCGCCCGCGCCGCTGGTCGAGCGGGTCGGCGGGGATCTTCGTGACCGGCTGTTCGGCGCAGCCCGCGCCGCAGCGTCGGCGATCGGGTACACCGGTGCGGGCACGGTCGAGTTCCTGGCGGATGACGCCGGGCGGTTCTACTTCCTGGAGACCAACACTCGTCTGCAGGTGGAACATCCGGTCACCGAGCTGACCATCGGAACCGACCTGGTTGCGTGGCAGTTGCGCGTCGCGATGGGAGAACACCTCGACCCGACCCCGCCCGAGGCGTCGGGACACGCGATCGAGGTGCGGCTCTACGCCGAGGATCCGGCCGCCGACTGGCAGCCCCAATCGGGTACCGTGCACGCATTCGAGCTTCCTGCCGCAGCGGAATTCGGCAATCTCGATGGACCGGGCATTCGCGTCGACTCGTCGATCGCCGACGGATCGGAGATCTCGACGTACTACGACCCGATGCTGGCGAAGGTGATCTCGTGGGCGCCGACTCGCGAGCAGAGCGCGGCGCTGCTCGCGTCGGCGTTGTCCCGCGCGCGTATCCACGGGCCGGTGACGAATCGTGACATGTTGGTGAACACGTTGCGCCACGAGCGTTTTCGTGCGGGCGATACCGACACCGGTTTCATCGAGTCGATCGGTCTAGAGGTGCTCTCGGGGTCCCTGGCCGACACGACCGACGTTCGGGAAGCGGTGGTCGCCGCGGCGCTGTCCGACGCTGTGCGCAACCGTTCGGAGGCCACGGTGCAACCTGGACTGCCGAGTGGTTGGCGCAATCTGCCGTCGGGGTTCTCGATGAAGGGGTTCACCGTCGGCGTAGACGAGGTCGACGTTCGATATCGATTCTCGCGCAACGGTGTCGAGCTTCCCGACGATCCGGATCTGGAGGTCGTCGCAGTCGGTGTCGCCGAGGTGACTCTGACGAGGTCCGGTGTGCAGCGGACTCTTGCCGTTGCCCGTTACGACGAGACCGTGTACGTCGACGGACCGTCGTCGTCGGTGACACTGCGGCGTCGACCGCGCTTCGTCGATCCCGCGGCACTGCAGCGGCCGGGTTCGCTCCTCGCTCCGATGCCGGGTTCGGTGATCCGTGTGGCGGTGGCCGAGGGTGACCGAGTGAGCGCCGGTCAGCCGCTGATCTGGCTGGAGGCAATGAAGATGGAACACACGGTGTCGGCGCCGGCCGACGGTGTGGTGACCACGGTGCAGGTCAGCGCCGGACAGCAACTGGCACTGGGCGATGTCCTTGCCGTCATTTCCGATCCTGAGGAGGAAACCGTCTCATGACATCTGTGGACAATCCGTTCGTCGAGAGTCCGGAACGCGCCGATCTGCGGGCGTCGGTGGCCGCGTTCGCCGCCAAGTACGGGCAGGAGTACTTCCGGGAGTGTGCCCGCGAGGGACGCAAGACCGACGAGATGTGGATCGAGGCAGGCAAACTCGGCTTCATCGGAGTCAACCTCCCCGAGGAATACGGCGGGGGTGGTGCGGGCATGTACGAGCTTGCCATCGTCATGGAGGAGATCGCGGCCGCAGGCACCGGGCTGCTGATGCTGGTCGTCTCACCGGCCATCTGTGGCAACATCATCGCTCGCTTCGGCACCGATGAGCAGAAGCAGCAGTGGATTCCGGGACTCGCCGACGGCACCATCACCATGGCATTCGGTATCACCGAGCCCGACGCGGGGTCGAACTCCCACCAGATCACCACCACTGCCCGCCGCGACGGCGACGACTGGATTCTCAACGGGCAGAAGGTGTTCATCTCCGGTGTCGACCAAGCACAGGCGGTTCTGATCGTCGCCCGCACCGAGGACGCCAAGACCGGAAAACTCAAGCCCGCGTTGTTCATCCTTCCCACCGACACGCCGGGCTTCCACTACACGATGATCGACATGGAGCTGCAGAATCCGGAGAAGCAGTTCCAACTGTTCCTCGACGACGTCCGGCTTCCTGGCGACGCCCTCGTCGGGTCCGAGGACGCCGCGCTGAGCCAGCTGTTCGCGGGCCTGAATCCCGAGCGGATCATGGCAGCGGCCTCGGCCGTGGGGATGGGGCGATTCGCCCTCGACAAGGCCGTCGACTATGTGAACAACCGCACGGTGTGGAAGACCCCGATCGGCGCGCATCAGGCGATTGCTCATCCCCTCGCCGAAGGCAAGGTGCAGATCGAGATGGCCAAGCTGATGATGCAGAAGGCCGCGACCATGTACGACGCCGGAGACGACTGGGGTGCGGCGGAACCCGCCAACATGGCGAAATACGCTGCGGCAGAAGCGTGTGTGAAGATCGTCGACCAGGCTGTGCACTCCATGGGTGGCAATGGCTTGACGAGCGAGTACGGCTTGGCGCCGATGCTGAGTCTGGCGCGGATCGCCCGGATCGCGCCGGTCAGTCGTGAGATGGTGCTGAACTTCGTGGCGCAGACCAGCCTTGGTTTGCCCAAGTCGTACTGAGAGGGTGCCGTGACTGAACTGGTGCACAGCGCCGTCGACAACGGTGTCCTGACCCTCACGTTGGATTCGCCGAAGAACCGTAATGCGCTGGGCGAAACCTTGGTGGCTCAACTACTCGCCGGGCTGCACGGAGCGGAATCGGATACGTCGGTGCGTTCGGTGGTGCTGACCCACACCGGTGGAACCTTCTGCGCCGGCGCAGATCTGAGTGAGGCGTTGACCAAGGGGGTGTCGGTCGAGGAAGCGTCGTCGATCGGTACGAGCGCGATGCTCGACCTCATGCGGACCATCATGGAGCTGCCGAAACCGGTCATCGCCAAGGTCAATGGTCATGTGCGGGCGGGTGGGCTGGGCCTGCTGGGGGCAAGTGACATGGCGTTCGGAGGGCCAGATTGCACGTTTGCGCTGACCGAATCTCGACTTGGTTTGGCGCCATCGGTGATCTCGTTGACGTTGCTGCCCAAGCTCACCGCGCGGGCGAGCGGACGGTACTTCCTGACCGGCGAGACCTTCGATCCGGCCACCGCCGTCGCCGTCGGACTGCTGACCGAGACTACCGACAGCGCAGCGGGTTTGGACGACCTGGTGGCAGCGGTCCTGACCGGTGTGCGAAAGGCGTCGCCGCAGGGGCTTGCAGCGTCGAAGGCGTTGACGACAGCCGGTCACCTCGCCGACTTCACCCGATATGCGCGTCAGCGCGCGGGCGAGTCGGCGGAGTTGTTCGCCTCACCTGAGGCGCGGGAAGGGATGACGGCGTTCCTCTCCAAGACGCGGCCGAGTTGGGATCTCAGCTCATCGTGACCGCCGCGTCGCAACGAACCCCGCAGCAGGAACGCTCGCGTCTGACGCGTGAGCGTCTGCTGGCCTCGACCATCGACGTGCTCGCGTCCGAGGGGTGGGCCGCGGCGACGGTCGCCGCGGTGGCCGAACGCGCCGGGGTCTCCAGAGGCGCTGCGCAGCACCACTTCCCGACCCGGGAATCGTTGATCACCGCCGTCCTGGAACAGATCTTCGACGACATGGCCCAGGCCGCGACAACCCTCGTCGACATCGTGCCCGACGACCTCGACGAGCGTGCACGGATGGCCGTCGACCGTGCGGTCGCCATCTACACCGGCACCGAATTCAAGGCGTCGCTACAGGTGTGGGCCGCCGCGGCGTCGGACGCGACATTGCGCGAACTGATCCTCCCGATGGAGGCGAGGTTCGCACGGGCCGCGCACCGCATGGTGATGAGCGCTCTGGGCGCGGCACCCGACGATGCGAATGCGCGTCGACTGGTTCAGGCCACCCTGGACTTGGCGCGCGGGCTGGGCCTCGCGGACACCTTGTCGGATGATTCCGCGCGACGAGCACAGGTTGTCGACACGTGGTCGGCGATGATGGCGTTGGGCCTGCGGTCAGTGTGACTGGTTCCTGGAAGATTGAACGCGAGGGCCGAGTGTGTGCTGGCTGTTTCTGGTGGTTGAGTAGGTCGAGGCGCTAGCCGAGGCCGTATCGAAACCCGGTGAGATATCCATGTCCGCAACCACTTTGGTTGCGGACATGAGCTTCTTGCGAGGTTTCGATACGCGTCGGGCTCGCAGGCTCGCTCGTCGCTACTCAACCAGCGGGTGGGGCGGGCTCGCAGGCTCGCTCGTCGCTACTCAACCAGCGGGTGGGTCGGGCTCGTCGCTACTCGACCAGCAGATGAGGTGCGCCACCATGGAACCGGCCCCGGACGCGGCGGGGGTTCCGCGTCCGGGGCCGGGGTCATGGCGACAGCTCAGCTGTCGTGGATGATCACACCGCGAATGTTCTTGCCGTCGCGCAGATCCTGGTAGCCCTCGTTGACCTGGTCGAGGGTGTAGGTCTGGGTGATCAGCTCGTCGAGCTTGAGTTGGCCTGCGTCGTAGAGTCGCAGGAGCCGGACGATGTCGTATTGCGGGTTGGCCGAACCGAACAGCGACCCCTTGATGGTCTTCTGATTGAGGGTGAGGTCGGTGCCGGAGACGTGCACGGTCAGCTTGGTCGGATCGGCGAGGCCGGTGATGACCACCACGCCGCCCTTGCCGACGACGGCGGTCGCGTTCTGCACGACCTCCTCGTCGACGGTGCCCACCAGGATGAGTGCTTGGTCGGCGCCCTGTCCCCAGGTGAGTTCGTTGACCTTCTCGGCGGCTTCCGCGGCGTTGGCGTAGGCGTGGGTCGCGCCGAACTTCAGTGCCGTATCACGCTTGAGCGCAACCGGATCGACCACGACGACGTACTTCGCGCCGGCCGACACGGCACCCTGCACCGCGTTGATGCCGAGACCGCCGATGCCGTAGATGACCACGGTGTCGCCGGCCTGCACACCGCCGGCGTACACGGAGGTGCCCCAGCCCGACGGGACGCCGCAACCGACGAGCACGGCCTTGTCCAGCGGCAGCCAATCGTCGACCTTGACCACCGAGTGCTGACTGATGGTGGCGCGCTCGGCGAAGGTGCCGAGCATGCACATCGCGCCGAAATCGTCGCTGCCGGAATGGAACCGGAAGGTCCCGTCGGGCATGGAGCCTTCGAGGATGGTGGCGCCCATGTCGCAGAGGTTCTGGCGGCCCGTCGAACAGTAGCGGCACGTGCCGCAGTTGGGGATGAAGCTGCAAACCACGTGGTCGCCGGGCTTCACCTTGGTGACGCCCGGGCCGACGGCCTCGATGATCCCGGAGCCCTCATGGCCGCCGACGATGGGGTAGCGGGGTGGGAGGTCGCCGTCGGTGAGGTGCAGATCGGAGTGGCAGAGTCCGGCCGCGGTGTACTTGATCAGTACCTCGCCCTCGCGGGGCTCGTCGAGGTCGAGCTCGACGAGTTCGAACGGCTTGCCCGGTCCGGTGAGTACGGCAGCCTTGGTGGTGAGTGACATGTGTTGTGCTCCTTTGCAGAACGGGTCAGAGGGAGATGTTGACGGCTTTTTGCTGGGTGTAGAGGTCGATCGCCGACGACCCGAGTTCGCGTCCCCAGCCGGACTGCTTGTAGCCGCCGAACGGCATGGCGGTGTCGAAGCCGTTGTACTGGTTGACCCACACCGATCCGGCCTTGATCTGGCGAGCGGTCTTGTGCGCCTTGGACAGATCCTGCGTCCAGATGCCCGCGGCGAGTCCGTAGATGGAGTCGTTGGCGGCCGCGGCGACACCGGTGTCGGCGTCGAAGGGCAGCGCGGCGACGACCGGCCCGAAGATCTCTTCGCGCACCACCGAGAAGTGCGGTTCGACGTCGACGAACACCGTCGGCTCGATGAAGAATCCCTCATCGCCCCAACGCTTGCCGCCGGTGAGGGCGCGTGCGCCGTCGGCGAGTCCGGCCGAAAGGTATCCGCTGACGCGGTCGAACTGTTCCTGACTGACCAGCGGTCCGAGCTCGGTTTCGGGGTGCAGACCCGGTCCGATCTTGGCCTGCGACGCGGCTTCTGCCACAGCGGCGGTGAAGTCGTCGAAGATGGGACGTTCGACGAAGAGCCGGGTGCCCGCGACGCAGCACTGGCCGTGATTGAACATCCACGCCGCAACCGATCCGGCGACGGCCTTCTCGAAATCCGCGTCGGCGAAGACGATGTTGGGGCTCTTGCCGCCGAGTTCGAGGGAGACCTTCTTCAGATTGCCCTTGGCCGCCTCGACGATCTTCTTGCCGACCTCGGTCGAGCCGGTGAACGCGATCTTGTCGACGTCGTCGTGGGCAGCGAGCGCGGCGCCGGCGTCGCCGAAGCCGGTCACGATGTTGACCACGCCGGGCGGGAAGCCGGCTTCCTCGAAGATCTCGCCCAGCAGCAGCGCGGTCAGCGGGGTCTGCTCGGCGGGCTTGAGGATGACGGTGTTGCCGGCGGCGAGTGCGGGCGCCAGCTTGAACGAGGCCATGAGCAGGGGGAAGTTCCACGGAACGATGAGCCCGCACACGCCAACCGGCTCGCGCAGCGTGTAGGCGTGGAATTCGCCGCCCGGCACGAACGGCATCGAGACGTCGACCGTCGAACCGGTGATCTTGGTGGCCAGGCCCGCGTTGTAGCGGAAGATGTCGGCCGACCACGACACGTCGACGGCGGTGGCGATGGTGGCGGCCTTGCCGTTGTCGAGGGCCTCGAGCTGACCGAACTCGGCGGCGCGTTCGGTCAGCAGGTCGCCGACGCGCCACAGGAGTCGTTCGCGCTCATTGGGTTTCATCGTCGCCCACGGTCCCTCTTCGAAGGCGCGTCGGGCTGCGCGGACGGCGCGGTCGATGTCTTCGGCGCCACCGTGGGCCACCGAGGTGATCGGCCGAGCGGTCGCGGGATCGATGGTCTCGAAGGTCGCGCCCGACGCGGCCGGCACCCAGTCACCCCCGATCAGCAGGGGGCGGTCGGTGGCGATGAAGTCACGGACCTTCGGGAGCAACTCGGTGGCGACGGCAGTCAAAGGAACCTCCTGGTCGAGATCGGCCGGTCGGATGTGACCTGGCTTACACATGCGATCTGACTTATTTCTGCCATCGATCGGGCGTCGCGCGCTGTCCAGAAACTGAACAGCTGGGTGAACAGGGACGTCGATTAACGACTGGTGCTATCGTTAGGAAACGTTAGTTCTGGTGGACGGAGGGAATCGCATGTCCGTCGACGAACTCGAACGGCTTCTGCGAGATCGGTTTGATCTGGGTCGCGCCGATCTCGTTGCTGCGCTCAAGACGCTCCCGCCGCAACGGCCGGGGGCGGCGCGATTGACTGAGAACGAAGCTGCGCTGCTCGACGACCACGGTTTCACCGAGAATGCCGAGGCGTATGCGGAGGCCGCAGCCGACGCCATCGCGCAGATGGGGCGTCTGCTCAGCACGGCGTTTTCGTCGCGCGAGGTGGCTCAGGGATTGGGTGTCTCCGATTCTCGGGTACGACAGCGCCGCGTCGATCACACTCTGTGGGCGATCCTGGACGGTCGGCGGTGGGTCTATCCGGCTGCACAGTTCGATGACGGTCGCGAAGGAGCCGGGCTCACGCAGGTCGGTGGACTCGAACGCGTATTGCCATTCCTGTTGGCGCAGGAGCTTCGCCCGTTGTCGGTTGCGGGGTTCTTGGCGACGCCGCAGGCTGACCTCGCTGTCGACGGGCAATTCCAGTCTGTCCGAAATTGGTTGCTGCGCGGTGGTCCTGTCGATCCTGTGCTGCGTCTCGTCGAAGCGGGTGACTGGGCGGCTTCATGACGGCAGACTCGATGCTGCCCGAGCCGCCATCGCCGGATGCTCTGCGCGCCTTGGGATGCCGTGACGACGAGTTACGAGTGATCCCGATCGAACAGGTGTGGTGGCGAGTGCACAAGACCATCGGTGATCACGTTCTGGCATGGAACGCGATGCGCACCTATGGTCCGCTGTTGCGTTTCGATCCGCATGCTCCACCGGTCGGCGAGGACTCGAGCGGGAAAAGCGTGTGGTACGGCGCCATTTCGCCGGACGCGGCTTTGGCGGAATCCTTCCAGTTCGACCGAACCATCGACCGCCAACTGGGACGTCCGTACCTGACCGGGCTCAGCTTCACCAGGCCACTGAGAGTGCTGGATTTGGCGGCCGACAGCACGGGTGCATGGGTGACACGTGTGGGTGGCACATACGCCATATCGACTGGCGCCCATGACATCACCCAGCGCTGGGCCCATAACATCGCAGAGGCAGTCCCGCACATCGACGGTCTGCGATACAACAGCCGGTTTGCGGGCGCGCCGTGCCTGGCCCTGTTTGCGCCCGCCACCACCGCAATGCCCGAGCGGCCGCGGCTTTCCTTGCCTCTGTCGCACCCCGATCTCGCCGGCCGCATCGCCGGAGCTGCCGGGCGACTTGGCTATTCGGTTGTCTGAGCTAGTGTCGCCGCGTCCCGCTTCCGCTGTATGTGTCCGTTTCCGCTGGCTGAGCCTGGACCCGTGGAAGCTCAGTGAGGGCGTGCGTCCAACAGCGCGCGCCAGCCGACCTCCGCTCCCTGAGGTGCTCGAGGCGCTAGCCGAGAGCCTCGAAGGGCTGGTGAGACAAGCTAATTGGGTAACCACGAAGCAACGGTAACCAGGCCTTCGAGGCTCCTCGCTAGCGCTCGCCGCACCTCAGGCAGCGGGATTTGGCCTCGGATTCGGGCTGAGTGTTGCGTCAGATTCCCAGCGCACGCATGCGTGCGTACAGCGTCGTCCGGCTGATACCGAGTTCCCGGGCGGCGTGCACTTTGTTGCGTCCGGCGCGGTCGAGCGCGTCGATGATGGCCTGGCGTTCGGCCTGTTCGCGGCCCGAGAGATGTGCCGCCCGACTGGTCGTCCGGTAGCGCTCGGGCAGCGCCGCGACGTCGACGACGCGTGTGTTGCGGTTCCGGCAATCCTGCGCGGCGTGCTCGAGAACCGACCACAGTTCGCTGAGATTTCCCGGCCATTCCTGCGAGAGCAGGGCGTCGGTGGCCGGCGTCGAGAGCCGGAGGTCGGCGTCGATGGAGGACAGGATCGACGTGGCGATCGCGGCGAGTTCGGCGGTGCGTTGGCGTAGCGGCGCAAGGTCGACGCGAGAAGTGCAGCGGCTCAACAGAGCCGACACCGCTGCCCCGGCGCCGGGGCCGCTCACCAGGATCAGCGGATGATGGGCATCGGCGGTCGCGGCTGCTCTGGTCAGGAGTGACACGGTCTTGTCGTCGAGAAGGTCGACACCGTCGACGATGAGCGGTCGGTTGTCGCGACGGCTCGCGGCGAGCATGCCGATCACGTCTGGCTTCTCGCCACCGATCAGCGCGTCGGCGACGTCGAGAATGATTGGGGTGGAACCATATTCGTCGGCAACTGAGAGGGCACGCGTGCTCCGGCCGGTTCCCGGCTCACCGACCACGGCGATGCTTGCTCCGCTGGATTGAGGTTGCGTGCCGGCGAACGTGAGCGCCGGTCGATCCGCCGGCGAGATCGTCCGGAACCGGAACAGCGCGGCGCCCTCGGCGCCTGCGATCGGCTCGACCACGACGTCGGTCTCGACGCCCGACGCCAGGGTCATCCGCAGGTTGGTGATGCCCAGAGTGGGATCGGCGGCGAGGGTTTGCAGCGTGCCGATATCGGTGGGCGACAACAGTTCTGCGGCGAGGGCGTTGGTCAGTTGGAGGTCGTCACCAAGGGCGGCGACCGCGATGTCGCGTCGGGGTGCGGCCCGCTGGAAGGCGTCGAGGATGCAGCGTTGGTGGGCGCGGGAGCGGTCGAGGAGGCGGTCGGCGATGTCGGACACGATGCCGGTGACGAACGGGACCGACAGCGGGTTGATGCGGTCGGCGATCTCTGTCATGCACAGGATGCCCGCGAGGCGGCGCGTCGCCGGGTGGACGATCGGCTGCCCGAAGCAGCTGAGGTGTTTGAACTGATCGAGGTAGTGCTCGGCGCCGTTCACGGTGACCTGCCCGCGCACCTCCGCCGGCGTGCCGAGTGCGGTGGTCCCGACCGATTCCTCGCCGAATGGGATGCCCGGTGATGCGCCGAGGTCGTCGAGGGCGCGCTCGACGGTGCTCCCGAACGCGACGCGCGTGACCATGCGGCATTCGTGGTCGACGAGCAGCAGCGACATGTTGGTGTCGGCGAGCTGGGGCGCGGCGGCGTCGAGGACTGGCCGCGCGGCGTCGAGCAGGGGATCGGCGGAAGCGATGTCGACGGTGGTCGTGGGCGGTGCGGCGTCGGGCCGGACCCCGGACAGCTCCGACCGACGCCACGAGTGCGCGATCATCGCGCGCTGTGGACCGCGGCCGGGGCGGATGGATGTGTCGATGGTCACACACCCTGGCATAGATTCGGTGCGGGGGGAAGGGCGGGGTCAGGATCAATGGCGTCACTGAAAGGGGTCAGGTCGGCGCAGGAGAGCTGTCGGTGTGCTCATGCTCGTCGGGTGGCTGCGAGAGCAGTTGTGTCAGAAGCTCGTTGGTGACTCGATTGAGCGCAGACCGAGTGGCGGCATCTGCCAGTGCACGCAGTCGGACGAGTGAGAGGGTCACGTCGGCGACACGTTCGTCGCTGTCGGGATGTGCGCTGTCGGGATGTGCCCTGTCGGGATGTGTGCTGTCGGGATGTGTGCTGTCGGGATCAGGGCCAGATTGGGCGAGTGCGTCGGCGGCGTCGGTCAGTGCGGTGCTCAACGCGTCGAAGGCCGGTGCGACCTTCTCGACGGTGTCGAGCACGGCGGACACGGGACGTGCCTCGGTGGCCAGGGCGAGGATGGCCTCGACGACGGCGGGCTCGTTCACCGTGGCGTCCCCGCGCCCGATGGTGATGAGTCCGAGCCGGGCCAGCCGACGGGCCGCGTCGCCATCTACGCCGTCAGTTGCGAGATCGGACAGGGTGGTGTGGGGATTCTGGGCCACCGGCTCGGAGAACTCGGCCTCGAGTCCGAGGATGTCGGAGATCTGGCGGCCACTCTGGTGGGCGCTGAGCAACTCGTCGATGTGGGCGATCTGGTAGCCCCGCGAGAGCATCGAGCTGATCAGTGAAAGCCGGGTGACGTGGGCATCCGAATAGAGCGTCACCCGTCCCACGCGGTGTGGGGCGGGGAGGAGTCCGCGCTCGCGGTAGGCACGGATGTTGCGGGTGGTGACGCCGGTGATGCGCGCGAGGTCGTCGATGCGGTACCTCTCCGACCGCGAGTGTCCCAATGTCTGCCGGGTCGCATTGGTGACCAGCTTGGTCACGGAGGATTCGAGTTCTCGGGACTGTTTGCCGACATACGCAGGCGCCCCTGACAGCTGATCGATGATCGCGGCCAGCTGTTTCAGTCGTTGCGGCGTCGTTCGTGCCATTCCTTGGGTGCTCCCGACCTGTGCCTGGTGTGCCGATAAGCGTACTTCCGAAATCACCCACGGCGAAATGCGCCATTGACAACTGGCACGTTTTTGGATGACACTCAGGCGGTGGCTCAGAACACACTCAGGTCCAAGGCGGTGGCCGAGGTCGCCCGCCACACATTGCGCCCGTTCGCCGAGATTCTGCCGGCCGGCGCTGTACAGGTGAGCATCTCGCGCGCTCTGGTCGCCGCGGCCATGCTCGTTGGTTGCCCACCGCCGCACCGCGTCCGCGTGGACCGGCTCAACACGGGGAGTTTTCGGGGCGAGTGGGTCTTCCCTCCCGGATCAGAGGACTCTCGCCGCATCATTCTCTACGTCCATGGCAGTGGATACGCCATCTGCTCCGCACGAACGCATCGCGGGTTGGTCGCCAGGTTGACCCATCTCACCGGGATGCCGGCCTTCACCGTGGACTATCGGCTCGCACCCGAGCATCCGTTCCCGGCCGCTGCCGACGACGTCGAGGCGGCGTACGGCTGGCTTCAGGACATCGGCTACCGCCCCGAGAACATCACCGTGACAGGTGATTCCGCGGGTGGTCACCTGATCCTCGACCTGCTGGCCGAGAACGCCCGCCGCGGGCGTCCGCAGCCGCGGGCGGTGTTCCTCATGTCGCCACTGCTCGATCTGTCCCTGAAACTGGCGCGGCGGCGTGAGCGCACCGGACGACCCGACCCGCTGATCTCAGCGCGTGCCGCGCGACGTCTCGTCGGGCACTACACCAAGGGGCAGCCGGATGACCTGCCGCGCATCAAGATTGCCTTCGATCAGGCTGCGACGAAGGGGGACGGATCACATGACCTGGATCGGTTGCCGCCAACGCTCATTCAGGTAGGTGGTTCCGAGATGCTCTGTGCCGACGCCGAATCGGCCCAGGCCCTGCTTCAGGATGCCGGAGCGACGTGTGACCTGCAGGTGTGGCCAGGTCAGATACACGTCTTCCAAGCTCTGCCCACGCTGATACCCGAGGCCGGCGACGCGCTGGCCGCGGCAGCCGAGTTCATTCGGACGGCAGAAATGGTGCCGTCCGGTAAGAGGCCGAGTGCGACGAGAGGACCGCTCGAGGCGCTCACCGCGGAAGCAGCAGGATGAGCAGCCGACGAACTCGCAGGGCACGGGCAGTGGTCACCGGTGCCGGGAGTGGGATCGGACGGGCATTCGCCGTCGAAATCGCCCGTCGTGGTGGACAAGTCCTCTGTGCCGACATCGACCAGGATCGCGCACATGCGACCGTGGAGATCATCGAACGCGCCGATCGTGGGCGAGCGTCGGCGTACTTCTGCGACGTCTCTCAAGTCGACGACATGCGTGCGCTCGCTGATCGGGCCCGCGAGTACTTCTCGGGTCCGACAAGCTTGATGATCAACAACGCCGGCGTCGGCATCGGCGGACGAGCGGTGGGCTCCATCGGAATCGATGACTGGGAATGGGCGTTGGGCATCAACCTTCGCGGCATGATCTACGGCTCAGAGCTCTTTCTGCCGCAACTCCAGGAGTCCGGCACCGGTGGTCTCATCAACGTTGCGTCCGCTGCTGCCTTCTCCGCCGCACCCGGGATGGGTGCCTACAACGTGGCAAAGGCAGGCGTACTGGCGCTTTCGGAGACCATGGCCGCGGAGCTGGCCGGTAGCGATGTCGCAGTGACGGTGCTGTGTCCGACGTTCGTGCGCACCAACGTGGCAGCTGACGGCAGGATCACCGCCGACGCGATGAAACTGGCCCAGACCCTGATGCGGATCACCGGCCGATCGGCCGATCAGGTGGCCCGGCAAACCCTCGACGCCAACGACCGTGGCCGCCTTTATGTGCTGCCACAACTCGACGCCAGGATCATCTGGCTGGCAAAGCGTTTGCTGCCGCGGACCTACGTAGTGGGCGCGGGCCTCTTGGGCCGCGCATTGCCGACGGTGGAGCCACCGGCGCAACCGGTCGCCGACGAAAGCTTTGTACCGGAATACGACATGAGAGGAATCTGACATGCCCATCGTGCTCGAGGACATGCTGCACACCATCAAGGACCGACAGTGGGCGTTGGCTGACATCGACTGGGACGCACCCGGGGCCGAGCTGATCTCGGAGGAACAGAAGCCCAAACTCAAGGCGTTCATGGCCGATCTCGTCTGGATCGAGAACGTCGGTGCGCGCGGATTCGCTGCGCTGGCGAAGAAGGCCCCCGACGACACACTCGCCGAGATCTACCGGTACTTCCATGCGGAGGAACAGAAGCACGCGAACGCGGAACTCGCCCTCATGCGTCGATGGGGCATGCTCACCGACGATGAGGTGCCCGAACCCAATATCAACATCCGTCTTGCCATCGAGTGGCTCGATGCCTTTGCCGACCGCATGTCGCTGTCGGTGTTGGGCACGGTGATCCCGATGCTCGAAGTGGCCCTCGACGGTGCACTCCTGAAGTTTCTTCTCGAGGAAGTGAAGGATCCGGTGTGCCATGAGGTGTTCCGCAAGATCAACTCCGACGAATCCCGACATCTCGCAGTCGATTTCCACGCTCTCGACATGATCGGCAATGCGAGGTTGCGAAAGCTGATCATCGAGGCCGTCGGGACCGTCGCGTCGCCGGCGGTCATCATCGGCGCACTCATGTATGTGCCACTGCTGAACAAGATGCGCGACAACATCGTCGCCATGGGTCTGCGTGAAGAACGTCTCTACGATGCGATGAAGCGATTCAAGAAGAACGGCGAACGTGGCAACGGAACCCGACTGATCACCTATCAGGTGCTGAAGTATCACGCAGGATGGGTTATCAACCGCGACAACCCATATCACTACTTCGCCGACGCCATGGTGCGCATCACCGACCACTATCCTCGATTCCTGCTCCGCCCGCAGCCGACGTGGTCGAAGGAACTGACCTACGAGCCGGTCGCATGAGCGCGGTGGACGACGCGGCGGTTGAATCAGAAGTCGACGATTCGGTCGATCTCACCGTCGACGCGGCCACGGTGATCGTCGGCGCAGGTTTCGCCGGCATCGGTACCGCCATCCGCCTGATCCAGCAGGGTGATCGTGACTTCGTCATCCTCGAACGGGATGTGCGGCCCGGCGGGACGTGGCGCGACAACACTTATCCGGGTGCCGCCTGCGACATCCCGTCGCGGCTGTACTCGTACTCATTTGCGCCCAATCCTGATTGGTCGCACTCCTATTCGGGTAGCCGCGAGATCCTGGCCTACATCGATCGGATGGTCGCCGATTACGATCTCGCGCGCCACATTCGGTACTCGCACCTGGTCGTCGGCATGGAACTCGACGAGTCGTCGGGAACCTGGCGCGTCGACCTGGCCGACCGACCCTCCCTCGAGACCCGCGCTGTGGTGGTCGCCTCGGGTCCGCTGTCCACACCGGGCTACCCGCAGATCGAGGGTATCGATCGGTTCGGCGGCCACAAGATGCATTCGGCGGCATGGGATCACGACTACGACTTCGCCGGAAAGAAGGTCGGCGTGATCGGTACCGGGGCATCGGCGGTCCAGATCATCCCCGAACTGGTCCGCGGGGGCGCACAGGTCACGGTGTTCCAGCGGACGCCGGGCTGGGTCCTGCCACGACTCAACCGTCGGATCTCCTCGCTCGCGCGGGGCGTGTACCGGAACGTGCCCGGCACACAGAGCGCTGCGCGCTCTCTCTGGTTCTGGGGGCACGAGTCGGTTGCCGTGGGCGCCGTCTGGAACTCGCCGTTCACCCGTGTGATCGAAGGGGTGTCCAAGGCCAATCTGCTTGCACAGGTGCGTGATCCGTGGATGAGGAGGCAACTGACTCCGGATTTTCGAGCGGGATGTAAGCGTCTGCTCATGAGTAGTGACTATTATCCGGCGCTCCAAGCCGACAACTGCACGTTGGTCACCTGGCCGATCGCTCGCATCTGCGACAAGGGCGTGCGCACGGTCGAAGGTATCGAGCGCAGATTCGACTGCCTGGTCTTCGCAACGGGATTCGAGGTGTCCAAGCAGGGTACGCCGATCCCGATCCGTGGCCGAGACGGCCGCGATCTGGGTGAGGAATGGTCCCAAGGTGCGTATGCGTACCGCAGTTTCGCAGTGGCCGGCTACCCGAACATGTACTTCACCTTCGGGCCGAACTCCGGTCCTGGCCACAACTCTGCACTGGTGTACATGGAGGCCCAGATCGATGCGATCGTCACGGCGATCACGACAATTCGAGACAACGATCTCGCACTTCTCGACGTGCACCGGCCCGCCCAGGATCGCTACAACGAGTCGATACAGCGCAGGCTGGCCCGAACAACCTGGAACTCTGGTTGTCGCAGTTGGTATCTGACCGACAGCGGGTTCAACGCCACCATGTACCCGGGGTTCGCGAGCCAGTACATCCATCAGATGCGTACCGTCGATTTCACCCGCGATTTCCGTGCGGTGGCGCGGGAGTCGGTGATCGCGCGCCCAGCCAGTAGACGCCGAACGCCATCAGCGCCATCCCGGCGAACACCACGATGAGCGACAGCGTCATCGACAGATAGCCCTGGCCGCGAGGATCGATGAACGGGTACGGGTACCAGTCGACGAACGGTCCGCGGATCAGGGTGTACACGCCGTAGACGAGGGGAAGGGCCAGCCAGGTGAGCCAACTGCGGTCGGGCAGGAAACGTGGGCGGAAGACGATCCAGTCCACGAGCAGGACGATCGGCATCGTCCGGTGCAGTACACCGTTGATCCATTCGATGTTCAGGTTCACGTCGACGTTGGCGAGCAGAAGTGCGTAGACGATGCCGGTGATCACCATCGCCGTCGTGACCGCACCACGCAACCATTGCCATCCGGCACCGGCGGGCGCGGCGATGGCGCCGACCAGCAGAACGATGACCGCGGCGACGTTGCTCAGGATGGTGAAGTAGCTGAAGTAGTCGGCGAGGGTGAATCCCGGGCTGTCCCAGCTCTCGATCGGCAACAAGATGAGCGCCGTCAGTCCCAGTGCCGCGAAGCCCAGCCGAAGGACACGGGCCCACCAGGTCTGCGAGCGATCGACGGACAGGGGCGCTGCAGGCGTGGGTGCGGCCATGTCGCGGTCTACTTGGCCGTCGCCTTCACCGCCATGACAACTGTCCCCTTGCACGGCCCGCTGTCGATGACGGTCCGCCATGAGCCGGTCTTGGTCCCGTCACGTCGCGGGGTGTACCAGGCGACGGAGTGCGCGGGCGCCCACACCTTGGGTTTGCCGGCACCCATGTAGCAATCCCACTGCCAGTCGAAGCGTTCGACCCAGCTGACCCCGTCCCAGGTGTACCGGGGTGGGCGGGGGATGGTCGGATTCTGCGCTTGCGGGCCACCGACCACCGTCGCGACGCATCGGCCGCCACTGCACTGGGTGGCGAAGGTGTAGACGTTGGAGAAATCCGGTTCACGTTGTCGAGCCGCGAGGCTGGTGCCGGTCTTCGACGCGGCATAGCGAGTCAGTGTCCACTGGCCGTTCCAGGTGGGCGCGGCCGCCGCAGGTCCGGAAGTGACCGCGAACCCGGTCGTGGCCAAAGCGAGGGCGAAGAGGATGACGGCGTACTTGCGCATGGTGTCAGTACATTGCGATCGGTCGTCGACCGCAGCAAGTTCGCTCAGGCGACCCGATTACGCTCGGTGGCATGCGTGTGGCGACCTGGAATGTGAATTCGGTGAAGCAGCGGATCCCGCGGTTGCTGCCCTGGCTCGACGAACGACAACCCGACGTCGTATGCCTGCAGGAGACCAAGCTGTCCGACGATGCGTTTCACGAGGTGCTCGGCACCGACCTCGCCGACCGTGGTTACGCCATCGCCCACCACGGCCAGGGTCAGTGGAATGGGGTGGCACTGCTGTCGCGGGTGGGGCTCGACGACGTGCAGAACGGTTTCGACGCGATGCCCGGTTACCCGGACCCGGACACGCTCGAGGCCAGGGCGGTCTCCGCAGTGTGCGGCGGCCTCCGCGTCTACTCGCTCTACGTCCCCAATGGCCGGGTGCCCGACTCCGACCACTACACCTACAAACTGGACTGGCTCGCGGCGCTGTCGCGGTCGATCGACGACCCGTCGTCGACGATGCTGTGCGGGGACATGAACATCGCCCCGACCGACGCCGATGTCTTCGACCCCGACGCGTATGTGGGCCATACGCACGTGACCGAACCCGAGCGAGCGGCGCTCGCACGGTTCGAGGTGCTCGGCCTGCACGATGTGGTGCGTGAAAGATGGCCGGATTCACGAGTCTTCAGCTACTGGGACTATCGTGCCGGAATGTTCCACAAGGATCTCGGTATGCGGATCGACCTGATTCTTGCCGGTTCGCAGGCGGCGGACCGGACCGTGGCCGCATGGGTGGATCGTAAGGCGCGCAAAGGAACCAAGCCGAGCGATCACGCACCGGTGATCGTCGACCTCGACGATGCCCCTGATGGCGATATCGGCCCGATGGTGCCGCCGCCGTCGAATCCGGCCAAGCGCGGATCGTCCAAGGTGAAGCTGCCGCAATCCACGGACTGACCTGCGGTATGTCCGTTCAGAAGGCTAAATGTTAAGGCGTACAAAGGAACCGGTTGGTCCTCTGATCGGATTAGTACGATCGAACGGTTTTCCACAGGGCGCGCTCAGCCGACGCTCAGCCTGTCATCAGTTCGTGATACGAATGCATCTCCGCGGATGGTCTGCGGGATGTCAAAGGGAGAGATTGGCTTATGAAGAAGCTGACTTGGGTCTTGGGGTTCCTTGCCTTGGCGCTGGCGGCAATCCTGGTGGTTCCGACCGGAACCGCGGGTGCGACGCCGGCCGGAAAGGTGCCGACACACAACGCGAACGCGACCATCTCGCCGAGCGGTGACACCATCACTGTCAAGCTGCGCGATGGGAAATTCGTTCCGAATCAGGCAAATACCGAGATCAAGGTCGTCGACGGGCGCGGCAACGTGACTGAGACCGTCCCGCTGATGCCGGTGTCCAACGGCAAGACCGTCCACGTGCGCGCCATTGTGTCGCAGGACGGCAAGACCGCTACGTTCCACGGGCCTGTCGCCACACCGGTTGCCAAGAAGAAGCCGGGCAAGCGGATGACCAGGGACCAGGCTTTCCAGAAGATGACCTACCAGCTCAACAAGGATTGGCCGTGTGCGGCGCCGTACATCATCGGTGGCGCCCTCATCGGGTTGTTCTTCATCGTGGGCTGGGTCATCGGTGGCGCTATCGGCGCCTACATCGGCTACACCACCTGCAACCACGGGGCCGGCTTCCGGTCAGTGGTCACCTGGTGGAACACGCCGTAGTCGTAACCTCGCACAGTGCGGTACCCGGGTCCCGGCGTGTCCTGCGCCGGGACCCGGTCTGTGTCACCAAGTGTTCACCCGCGTCGAATGGTCGACGTCATCGGTGGTCAGTACCCTCGCGACATGACATCGACCGCGACATCGGTGAACGGGTCGAGGCACCGCGACCTCGCACGATTGCGGGACCGCCTGGCCGCCCTACGGCACGACGCGCTGACTGCCGAAGGCGCCGCGTCCGACGCCATCGCGGGCGTACATCCGTCGCATCGCGCGAGTGCCGCCAACATCATCCACTACTGCGCGTTGCGCGCCCATGACCTTCGTGACCTGCAACTCGAACTGAGCGCAGAAGGGCTGTCGTCCCTGGGGCGCATGGAGTCGGGGGTGATGCGCAATCTGGATGCGGTCATCCGCATCCTCGACGACGTACTCGGCAGGTCCGAACCCGCCGACGACGCAACTGCCGATGCCCCTGAGCCCGGCCCTGGACCACTCGCCGAGAACGCGGTCGCCCTGCTCGGTCCGTCGCCGGTCGGTCGGCCGACGAGAATCATGGTCACCATGCCGTCGGACGCCGCTCTCGACACCGCGCTCACCGTCGAGTGTGCCGCAGCAGGAATGGATCTCGCCCGCATCAACTGCGCTCACGACGATCCGGTGGCCTGGCGGTCGATGGCCGCCCATGTGCACGCAGCGCGCGCCGACGCTCGGGTGGCGATGGACCTCGCCGGG
>NZ_JBEXMX010000080.1:0-24300 GCF_040610755.1 Gordonia sp. NPDC003585
ATGGCCCACCCCAAGCCCCCACGACACGCCGGACCAGTCACGACCGGCTCAGCTGACGTCAGGACCGAAACCCCACCACCCCCTGGGACTCTCCCGCGTCGCCGACAACAAGACTGAACATGGAACAACAGCTTCTGCCTTCCATCGGGCGAAGATGCCGCATGCGACCAATCCGCCCGCGATCGACACGACCACGAATCCAAGAAGCCAGTAGGCCATCTCTTTGGAGGGATCAATCGGATTACCTCCAACAGGCGGGGACTGTGCGACACGTCGTCCGAGCAGTGCCCCAACGAAGCCGACAGTAATCAGTCCAAGAGCGATTGCCGAGGCGGTTGCGCCGCTTGGCCAACGAGCGGTCATACCCCATGCAATAACCGCAATTAGAGAAACCGTGCACGCCACAAGCGCATTCTTCAGCATGTCCCTCTACCTTCTTGTCCGAACGGCGTCGAGATTCTGATCTTCATCGGAGGCTGTCCACCTCGATTACTAGGAGCCATTACAGCGCATTTACCACCGTGGGGTAGATGCTTTACCAAGGTCGGCGTCCAATTACGTCTCCGGCTGATGCTCGGCAATCCAACGTGCCCGCCAGTTGCGTCTGATCGAGCCACCGATAGGCGAGAATTCAGCCTTGCTTGAACGCACGTGCCCTCTGTGACACCACGCCAGCGCCAATTACGGCATCCAAACAGTTGGTCAGTCCGCGGAACGTGACCTGCAATCCGACAGTGGCAGTGTCCAATCACTGTCGGTCTCGTGACACGATGATGCAATGGCAACCGCATCGCAGTGGATCCAGGGCGCACGTCCTCGGACGCTCCCGAATGCCGTGGCACCCGTCGTCGCCGGTGTGGGCGCCGCGCTGCGGATAGACGACATCTCGTGGTGGAAGGCCGGGCTCGCACTGGTGGTGTCCTTGGCGCTGATCGTCGGCGTGAACTTCGCGAACGACTACTCCGACGGCATCCGTGGCACCGACGACGACCGGGTGGGTCCGATGCGGCTGGTCGGGTCGGGTGCGGCGAGCCCCGGCGCCGTGAAGTCGTCCGCGTTCATCTGCTTCGGGATCGCGGCGGTCGCGGGATTGGTGCTGGCGGTGACCACGGCGTGGTGGCTGGTGGCGGTCGGCGCCGTGGCGATCGCGGGCGCGTGGTTCTACACAGGCGGCAAACGCCCGTACGGGTACATCGGGCTGGGTGAGGTCGCGGTCTTCGTGTTCTTCGGGCTGGTCGCTGTGCTCGGCACGCAGTTCGTGACGGTCGGGTCGGTCGACTGGGCCGGCTTGGCCTCGGCGGTAGCTGTCGGGTCGTTCTCCACAGCGGTGTTGGTGGTGAACAACTTGCGCGACATCCCCAGTGACAGCGAGTCGGGCAAGATCACTCTCGCCGTGCGACTCGGTGATGCGGGAACCCGACGGCTCTACACCGAACTGTTGCTGGTGCCGTTCGTCATGACCGTCGTGCTGGTGTTGGCGACGTGGTGGGCGTTGGTCGGACTGCTCGTGGTGCCGCTGGTGTGGGTGGCCCTGCGACCAGTCCGTGCGGGTGCCCTGGGACCGGCGCTGATTCCCTCGCTCGGCGCGACCGGGCAGGCGATGCTGGCGTGGTCGGTGGTGACAGCGGTGGCGTTGGCGTTGGGCTGAGCCCGGCCGATTTCGTCCGATCGACGGTACCGGGTCGGTCTGGCGGCGTGATCGAATCAGCTCACTGAGTTCAACTCGCGGAGGGCAAGTGAGTGTGATTCGAAGGTCTGCAATCGCGATGCTGGTCGCGTTGTCGATAGCTCTGTGGGTGGGGCAACCGTGGCGACGCCACCCGCACAGGCAAGTACGGGCTGGATCTACATTTCGTTCCCCAAGTGGTTGGGCAACTGCCCGGCCGGCGGCTCGGTGTTCGCCATTCTCGCCGCTGTCGGCAACACGTGGACCACGGGCGGCAAATTCGACTGGGGCGATGACCTCGTTTACGCGAAGGTCAATCTGAACAAGTCTCAGCAAGTCAGCGCTCAGGTGTGGTGCGCGAAGAAGCCCGGGAAGACCAAGCCGGAGCGCTTCCCCATTTCCCACGCTGTCACACAGAGCATCAAGCCCACTCGCAATGGTCAGACCGTGTGGGTCGGTCTTTCGGGGGTCCGTTACTGATCTCGATCTGAGCAGATGAATTGAGCCGAACGAGAATGGACGCTGCCGACGGCAGCGTCCATTCTCGTTTCAGTTGGACCGGATGACTACACCCCGGCCTCGACCTCCGGCAACGATGCCAGCACTGCGGCCTTGAGATCGTCGGCGTTGGTGGCCGAATCGATCACGGCGCGCGACGCGGCGTCGGCGGTGTCGATGATGCCGAGCAGCAGGTACTCGGCCCGCAGCGAGCGGTCGCCGCGCTCACGCGCGATCTCCACTGCCTTGCCGAATGCCTCCCGGGTCTCCTTGGCGAAGCGTGGTCGCGAACCCCGGCCGCGCGGGCCGCGGCGTCCGCGTCCGGCTTCCCAGGGGTTGCCGGCCTCGTCGTCGAACCCCGGGCCGAACGGTCCGCCCGGACCGAAACCACGGGGGCCGAAACCACCGGGGCCGGACCCAAAGCCGGGCCCACCGGGACCGAATCCACCGCGGGCTTCGTGTCCGTGTCCGTGGTGACCGCGCCGCCCACGTCCACGACCGCGGGGTCCGCAGCCGTCGGGTCCACTGCCGTCGGATCCCCTGCGACGTCCGCGTCCGCGCGGTTCACGCTCTCCCCAGCCTTCGCTGAGGTCTTCGCCGAAGCGATCGCGTACCGCGGAACGCAGCTTGTCGAGGTCGATGCCAATGCCGCGCAGGGCTTCTCGGTCTTCGTCGTACCGCTGCTGGGCAGTTTCCTCGGCGGCCTGATCGTCGGCGGCCTCGGACTCCTCGGAATCCTGCTGGGCATGGAACTCCCGCACCACGTCCCGCGCGCCGGCCAGCGTCAGCCCCTGCTCACCCAGCAGGGCGAACAGCGGACTGCGCGCATTGCACAGCATCCCGAGGATCAGGTGATCGTTTCCGAGGTGGTTGTGGGACAGGTCGCTCGCCTCTTGGACGGCGAACCCGATCATCATCTTGTCGTCTCGTGTGAACTGACCAAACATGGTTGTTACTCCTTCTCGGCCCGATCGCGGGCCTCACGTTGTGAATGTTTCTGATGCACGGCCTGGCGGCTGATCTGCAGTACCTCCGCGATCGCCTGCCAGCTCCAGCCCGCGCTGCGGGCGTTGGCCACGTGGATGTCTTCCAACCGGTCGGCCAGTGTGCGCAAGGCACGGACCGCGGCGAGACCCTCAGCCGGATCACCACTCGTGGCAGCGCCGGTCAGGTCGCCTTGGGCCTGATCTGAGTTGTTCTCGTCGTCGTGCATGATGTCAGGTTATCTTGACAGGTCGAGGATGTCAATAATTCTTGACGACCGGGTTTGAGGTCCTTCGAATGCATGTGTTGAGCTGGTCTTACAGCGCGTCGAGATCGATGACGAGGTCGACGGGACCGGCCATCTGATAGGTGCCGGCGTGCGCCTCGCCGCGGTATCCGGCCGGGGTCAGCTCGAGTGCTGTCATCGCGCGATCGGCGGGGTCGACGATCCAATAGAACCGGATGCCCGCCTCCGCGTACTCGCTGAGCTTGGTCACGCGATCGGTCCGTCGCGACCCCGGGGAGATCACCTCGATGACCACGAGGACATCGGTAACGGCCACGGCATCGTCGGCGGTGGCCGTGCAGACCACGACGTCGGGCACTCGGACGGTCGGCGGAGGCCGGTGAACGACGACGATCTCCACCTCCGGCAACGCTTCCAGGTCAGCCGGCAGCTGAGAGGCGAGTTGGGTCAGCAACCGAGCAATGACGCGCGCATGCGTCTTGCCGGGTCGGGGCGAGCGGATGTGCACGCCTTCCTGAAGTTCGCTCCGAGCGCCCTCGTCGACCGGCAACGCACGCCAATCATCCAGCGAGAGAAGCCGGGGTCCGTTCATGCTTTCGAGGATAGCCATCAACGCCCGTGGGCTGTGGACAATTCTGCCGAGGCTGTCTCATACGACGCTAGTCTCAAGCCATCGACAGACGGGGGGAATCACAATGACACCGACACCTGTGATGGTCGACCCATCCGAACTACGCACAGCTGCACGAAATTTCGATGTCACCATGGGCTTCGGAGGACCGGAGTGGCCCCCGACGTCGGCACGGGCGCGGCAGGAGTTCATGTTCGCCGGGACCGGCCTGGACGGGCTGCAGACTCGTGCTGCGCTACGCGAGTGCATGGATGGCGTCGCGTCGGCGATCGCGGTGATCGGTGGACGACGGTCGGCGTGGAAATCGTTGCTCGAGCGCGCCGCCGACGAGTACACCGGCACCGATATGTCGGCGGCCAACAGGCTTGCCGCACTGGGGGATCTGAATCGTCCCCCGCGAGGACGCTGAGGTGGCCCTCACCAAGGAGCAGGTCTACGCCCTGGACTTCTCGAACATGCCGCCCGCCGCGAAGGCGGCCTCCAGCTATGCCACCTCGACCGCCCACGACGCCAGGACCACCCGCGACACCATCTTCGGACTCGACTGGTCGGGCGGAGCGCGGGCTGTCGCAACCGACCGCGCGGCAAGGGAATACACGCAGCTGAACCGGTTGTCGGCAGCTTTCACCTCACTGTCCACGACCATCATGCGCGGGCATACGGCGATGTCGGATCTGGCCGGGGATCTGAAGCAGACCGCGTCGGCCTACGAGGCGGACAGTTATCGCGTCGACAGCGACTGGTCGGTGCGTGACACGTACAACTACGCGACGGCGGAGCAGGTCGCCGGCGACGACCGGATCGCGATCGATGCTCTACGAAAACTCAAGGCGGCACGCGCGCAGATTGCGAGCAATGGGCAACGCACACTGCAGAAGTGGGCGTCGGACCTCGGTGCCGCAGATTTGCGAACGGCAGCGGCGATACGGGCCGCACTCGCCCGACTCGGCGAGATGGCGCCGCCCGCTGCGGGTTTGAGTGCGGGCTTGGCACGAGACATCGTCGACGCCCTCCTGCGCGGCGGTGCCCTGACCCCCGAACAGATGGCAGCACTCCGGGCAGCCTGCACCTTGCCACCCGAACGGCTCCGGGCCTTGCGGCTCGGACGGCCGGTCGACATCCCGCAGGGGCAGTATGACTTCCTCCGCGCATTGGCGCTCGGCCTCAACGGCAAATCCGTCGCCGATATCGTCGGCCTCGGCTCAGGCGACCAGAAGCGGCAGATCCAACGCTTCCTCGCCAACGGCCTGCAGATGGTCAGCACACCACAACTGACGACACGCGGCGGCGATCGCGGCGGGATGCGCGTGGTGCCCGCATCGATTCGAAGTTTGCTGACGGACAATCTGGTTCAGGGAGTCCACCAGCACCAATCGGGCCAATACGGCACGGAAACTACCGACCGTCTCCGCGTCCCACGGATCAAAGAGCTCCAGTTGCTGACGGAGTTCCTCCAACAGGGCGATCGCGGGCTCCGACTCGGCACCGACATCGACCGAGGCCTCTTCAAACAAGCTTCGGAGATCGCCGGGGCCGTCGGCAAGAAGCCGATGAGTATCGAAGGAGCGGGCCTCATCCTGACAGCCGATCAGACAACCGACCTGCTCAACCGAACCTTCCAACTCGCCGGCCAGGACACGACTGCCGTCCACGACTTCATCACCGGCCAGAACATGGACGTCACCATGCCCGACGGTGCGCACTACAACGCCGACCATCATCTGGATGCGCTGTTCCAGTATCAGTGGGGCGACAAGCCCGGCGGGATCGACAGCCTGTTCTCGTGGATCGGAGAGAGCGCCGGTGCACGCGACAATCCTTTCCTCGCACGCGAAGCCGCCGAATCGGCGACTGCTCTGGGGCACTACTTCGGCGACAAGACCAACGTCGCCATCGGGCAGGATCTCGGTCTCGGGAGCCCGCACCTCACTCAGACTCTGGCCAGATCGTTCGCGCCGTATCTGGGCGACTTCGCCGGCACGTTCTACGATCTCGGCATTCCCAAGTACGGCGCGGGAGAGCTGTCGCAGATCGAATTGCAACGTGTCTTCTCGACACTCAACTCGGACCCCACAGCGGCCGGCATGGCACACCGAGCAGGCACGCAGTGGCAGCTCTACCTCGCATATCAGGCGGGGGCCCACGACGCTCCACAACTCGGGAAGGTGGTCGGGTTCTTGGGCGCCGCGATGAAGGAGGGCTGGACCACCGAGTGGGCACATCTCAAGGAAAGCGCGTACCAGGGACAAATGGCCGAGTACGAACACGACATGAAAGCGGCAGCTCTGACCCGGAACTTGATCTCAGCGATCCCCCACCCGGCGATCCCCGTCATCAATGCGCTCGTACCACCGGACCTTGAACAGTCGATCTTCGGTCCCCCGCCTAATCCCGATGAAATAGAAGGCAAAGAACTTAAAGAATACAAGACGGAGCCTACGTTCAATGATCCGAATGAGTTCAATTTTGTGTACTTCGCCGGCGTGTTGAGCACACACCCAGGACTTCGCCACCAATTCGAGGCGTGCCTGGACGAGAACGGAGTCCTCGACTGGAAGCTGTTGGACCAGTATGACGATCATGGCGGCAAATACACGAAATGGATTGGCGAGAACATGACCAAATCCGGTTGGGAAAAGGTGTACAACGATGGTGCCAGAGCGCCGGACAATCCGAGCCAACCGCTTCCCGGAACGATTCCGGCACTTCCGCCGGACGACCGGAATCCTGGTGCCGGGCCCGGGGGATGATCACCGGGTGGTGTCTTCGCGGCTCCTCGCGGGAGTGCCTCCAACAACGCACGCCGACCCACCTCCGCTCCCTGAGGTGCTCGAGGCGCTAGCCGAGAGTCTCGAAGGGCTGGTGAGACAGGGCAATTGGGCGGCCATGCAGCGACCGTCACGAGGCCTTCGAGGCTCCTCGCTAGCGCTCGTCGCACCTCAGGCAGCGAAATTTCGGGTCGAAGATATACCTTCAACTACTAGGAGTCACATGTCGATCGAACTCGAGGGGTTGTCGCCGCTCATCGTCGCAGCGCTGAAGTCGCCGCCCGGAACCACGCGGGAGGATCTCGTGCGCGAGTTCCCGGAGCTCGACCCCGATCGGGCCGACGAGGACGAATTTCAACGACGCTATGCCGACGCCAGATACGCATGGCACCAACGGAACTCGTGGGAGCAGATGCCCGAGGAGGTCGATCGGGAGATCGTCGAACAGATCCGTGCGGAGATGGGCCACCAAGCCAAGTCCGCTACTCGCTGAGGATCGACTCGCTGATGTTCATCCGCGCCGCCCGCATCGCGGGCACCAGGGCGCCGACCAGACACAGCACGACGGCAGCGCCGACGAAGATCAGGATCGTCGGCCTGGGTGCGTAGATGACCTCGAGAGCCGTTGTGGCACTGAGGATGCGATTGCTCAACAGGTGAAGTGCTGTGCCGAGGATCAATCCGAGGGCGGATCCGACCAGCGCCACGGCAGCCGCTTCGGCCAGCACCATGCGGGACACGAACTTTCGCGAGGCCCCCATAGCACGAAGGACGCCGAGCTCGCGTCGTCGTTCGATCACCGACAGCAGCAGAGTGTTCAACAGGGCCACCGCTGCGGCGGCCGCCACGATCCACTGGATCGCGATGGTGAACGCTCCTGCTTGTTGCACCTGGTCCTGCGTCGCCTTGAGCGCTTGCGCACCGGTGTAGACGCTGACCGGCTTGCCGCCAGTGCCTGGATGCGCGACAGCGATCTGTTCGAGACGTCCACGGATAGCAGCCTCGTCGGCATCCGGATCCGTCAGCACCTGCAGGTACGTGTCGCCGGATCGGGAGAACCACTGCGCCATCAAAGCATTGGATATCGCTCCGGTCCCCGATCCGATGGAGACATAGTCGACGGTGTCGCGCACCACCAGTTCGTGATAGCCGGTGGGGGTGGCCAACCGAACGGTGTCGCCGACCCCGGCATCGAGCACACGCGCCAACACGTTCGACAACAGGATGCCGTCACCCGCGAGTACCTGACGCACCGCGTCGGCGGATGCCTTGCGCATGAACGGTGCCTTGGATCCCGGCTCGATGCCCTGGATCAGCGCGCGGTCGGGACCGATGTTCACCGTCGCCCACTGGCCGCCGATCACCTCGTTGACTCCGGGAATCTGCTCGGCCTGCGCCTTGATCTCCGGTGCGAGGATCGGGCCCACCGGCACCTCGTCGGCCGTCGCCGATGACACGCAGAAGTCGGGATCGCCGAGGCCGTCGAGGGAGCTCGAGATGGACGAGATCATATTGTCCAGTGCGCCAGAGGTTCCCATGCCGACGGCGATCGCGACGGCCACGGTCATCAGGGTCGCCCAGGCCCGCCGCGGCGAGCGTTCGGTGTTCACCGACGCCAACTGGCCGGGTCCACGGAACCACCGCGCGACGCGCACCACCACCCAGCACAGCGGCGCACTCAGCGCGAAACACAGCAACAGTGCACCGATCGCATAGACAGCGCCTGCGAGAATCGCTGGGCGGCCGGGCACTTCCTGCACGATCACCCATGAACCGATCAGGGTCGCGAGCCCGGCCACGGCCGCGATGATCACCGCCGGTCCGCGTCGGGCGTGGGCGTCGGCGACCTCGCCGGGCACCATCGCCTCCACGGGAGACACCGCGAACACCGACCGCGCAGCCAGCGTCGTCGCACCGACACAGGCGATCACACACGCCAGCACCGCTATCACCGGCGCGTACCAGGGTAAGTGGTAGGCAATCTCCGGCAACGCCGACGATGCCGAAGGTGCGGGCAACTGGCTGATGGCAGCGCGGCCGGCCAGAATGCCCAGCGGCACACCGATCACGCCACCGACGAGGCCGAAGATCGCGGCCTCCCCGAGCAAATCGCCAACGAGATGCGACCGCCGGGCTCCGAGAGCACGAATCATGGCCAACGAACTGCGCCGTGACGCTACCGCCATGTTCATCGTGTTGAACACCAGAAACGCGGCAATCACCAACGACACCAACGAGACCAGCAGCGTCGAATCACGGGTCACGGAGCTCGCCTGCTCCACCTGCTCGGCACGGAATCCCGGGTCCACCACGACCGCTCGGCCGTCGACGATGCGCTCCACCTCGCCACGAAGACGGTTGGTGTCGGCGCCGGGCTGCGCGACGATGAGGATCGAGTCCACACGACCGTCCAGACCGGTGAGCTGTTGCGCCAGGCCGAGATAGGCGAACACGAAGTTGCCGTTGTTGAGTGCCGCCGATTGTGCACCGTCGACCACATCCACCACGGTCACGTCAATGTCGTTGATGCGCAGCTGCTGTCCCTTGCGCAGGCCCGCACCCGCACCCGCGACGATGCCCGAGTCGAGGTTCTCGGCGAGTGCACCGGACGACGTTCCCGCGGCGTCGCGCAGATCGCTCGACAGCGCAGTCGCGCGGAGATCCGAGCCGAGCAGGATGATCGACTTGCCCTCGACCACAATCGAATTGCGAATCAGCGGGACCACCGACTTGGCGTCGGGTAGGCCACGTTTGATCTCGCCGACCAGGTTCGCGTCGACGCCGGAGTCGGCGATCGCGGCGACCTCGACCTGAGCGGCACCGGTGATGGCATTGTTGAACTCGCGCACCGACTGCGTCATCGATCCGTAGGTGCCCAGCACCGCGATCAGCAGCGCCGACGCCACGATCACCACCGACAACGACGTCACGACGCGGAGTCGGTGCGTGCGGATCTCCCGGAGATTCAGCACGCGGATGCGCGTGAATCCCGTGAGGAATCCGCGCATCAGGCGATCTTTCCGTCGGCGACGGTGATCGTACGGTCGGCCACGCCGGCCGCCTTGGGGTCGTGGGTGACCATCACGACGAGCCGGTCGGGTGCGTCGTGCGCGACGTCGGCGAGGAGGTCCAACACCGATGCACCGGTCTTCGAGTCGAGATTGCCGGTCGGTTCGTCGGCGAGCAGGATCGTCGGGTCCATGATCAGCGACCGCGCGATGGCCACGCGCTGCATCTGCCCGCCGGACAACTCCGACGGCCGGTGGTCGACGCGGTCACCGAGCCCGACCTGTTCGAGCAACTCGACGGCGCACGGCTTGGCCTTGCGCAGCGATCGGTTGTCGAGCAGACGCGGCAACGCGACGTTCTCCCACGCCGACATCGTCGGGACCAGATTGAAGAACTGGAACACGAAGCCCACGCGCGTGCGCCGGAAGGCCGACGCCGACTCGTCGTCGAGGCTGCCGAGGTCCACACCGTCGACGGTGATGGTGCCCGACGTCGGGGTGTCCAGTGCACCCAGAATGTGCAGAAGCGTGCTCTTGCCTGCCCCAGACGGCCCGACGATGGAGACGAACTGCCCACCGTCGATGCTCAGATTCAGGCCGTCGAGCGCCCGGACGGTCTGCTCCCCCATCTGGTACTCACGCACCAGATCGACCGCCTCAACGAGCGGCCCTTCCCCACCAGCGGACATTCACGGATGGTAGCGCACCCAGTCGACGGTCATTCGTGCCGGAAAGTCGGTCGCTGGACTGACCGGACCGGGCCAACGCCCACCCACCGCCAGGTTGAGCAGGACATACATCGGTTTGTCGAACACCCAACGCCCGTTGGCAGGAAGCGTCGCGGGAGTGTAGACACTGATCACCTTGCCATCGATCAGCATCGCGATCATGCCGCGCGACCGATACACGCCATACACGTGGAAGTCGTCGGACTGCCCCGCAAATTCGCCGGCCATCGTCTTCTGCCAATGACCACCGGTCGTCGTGGGCCCGTGCAGAGCGGTGTGCCAGCTGGCTCCGTCGTTGACGAACTCCATGATGTCGATCTCGCCGGATGCCGGGTACCCGACCGTCGCGATGTCAGTGCCAAGCAGCCAGAACGCGGGATGCAAGCCGGTGCCGCGCGGTGTCGCGATCCGGGCTTCGATGAGGCCGGTCGTGAAGGCGAACTTGCCTCGCGTCGTCAAACGGGCAGAGGTATAGGTGTTCCCTGAACGGCGCGCTTCGATGACCAGGCGGCCCTGTCCGTCCAGTCGGGAATTGGAGCGATCATTGGTATAGACCTGCTTCTCATCGTTGCCCCAACCGCCACCGCCGACGTCGTAGGTCCAGACCGAGGGATCCGGTGCTGCTCCGGCCGCGCCGTTGAACTCCTCTGACACCGCAGCTGACGCCACCGGAACCAGGCGCGGCGCACCTTGGGCCGGAGGCACGCCAAGAATCGGCACGAGAGCCGATAAGGCAATCGCCGACACTGCGACGGCGAGCCCACGTAGGCCGTAAGACTCTGCGGATGAACTCATTTCGATCCTCCGGAGGCAGCGTCGGTCACCTTGTACGAATCTCCGACGACGCGCAGATGTAGAGGGGTCAGCCGATCCGGGATCGCCGCCCCAGTGGTGCGTCCACGGACGTAGCCGAATGTCGTCGTGAGCAGACCACCGGCCAAGACCACGGTCTGCGCTGCAAGATCCACGCGCTGCCGGACACCAGCGCTCGTCCCGACCACCCGACTCAATCGACCGAGAATCCCGCGCGGCAAAACGTACATGGTGTACCGGCGCTCGCTCTGTAATCCGTCCGCGCTACCGACGAGTCCAGACACCGCCGCTTTGGAGATCCCCTCCGCGTGGCACCGGCGCAGAAAGTACCGAATCGTCACGCGATCGGCACTCACCCGGTGTCCTACTGACGCGGCAGGAACGTGCATCATCCGTGCGCCCGGCCTGCGCTGGCGGATGCGGATGCACAGCTCGGTTTCCTCGCACCCCAGTGGAGTCTTGCCGACGCGTCCAAGGCCCGTATGGAAGCCTTCCGCGGCCATCACGTCGTCTCGGCGAAGGGACATGTTGGCGCCGATGAAGTTCCGGACCTCCGCAACCTCGGTCGGCGAACCGGTGTAACTGCAACCGACGACCCAGTTGAACTCCGAAGGGAACCAGCCCGGACGTACGCGATCGGGCCACCGCGGACGGACGTGTCCGCCTACCCCGCGAACATCGTCCGAATCGTAGGCTGCGACGAGTTCGGCCAGCCATTCGCGGTCGGCTGCCGCATCGTCGTCGAGAAACGCGACGATGGCCGTAGTGGCCCGCGCGACGCCCGAGTTCCGAGCCCCGGACAGGCCGCGCGGCCCGGTGCTGTGGATCACCGTCACCATCGATTGGAAATCACACCGCCACACGAACGCGGTCAACTCGTCGGCCAACGGCCGATTGTGGTCTACGACCACCAGACACTCTGCCGGTTTCAGCGACTGTCGCACAACGGATTTGATCGCGTCGCAGATGTCGTTCCACCGATCATGGGTGTACGCACAGATGATGACGGTGACGTCAGCGCCACCCAGAGCCCCCGAACTCATGCGACTAAGTATGCGCCGAGAACGGCTTGGCATCGACCTGCAGGTGCTTGCAAGTGAGAGCAATCACAGCAGAGGGTCACATGCATTTGATTGCATGTACGCGTAACTAACTGCCCCCCAAGTGATTACGTCAATTCTTCACCCCGAAGAGCCGAATCGGGAAAACAATCGCGCCGATTTACGGAGTTGCGCCCAACCCCGGAAGGCCTCACTCTTGACCTCGGGTGAGATGGCCACTGCGGTGGGAGATTTCGCCCGACACACCGGCGACATCGATGCCGCACCGCGCGGACATCGGCTGTTCACCGCCTATTAACCAGCATCCTATTTCGGGGGAATGAGGAATGCGCCTTCCACATCGTGATGTCTCCGTCATCGTGCCGACTCGGAACGAGGCGAAGAACCTTCCATATGTTGCCAAACGCATGCCGGACGGCATAGCGGAGATCATCGTCGTCGACGGTGGCTCGACCGACGGCACGCTCGACGTCGCTCGATCGCTCTGGCCACACGCACGCCTGATCCAGCAGACCCGCAAGGGCAAGGGTAATGCCCTGGCCTGCGGTTTTGCGGCCGCCAAGGGCGAGATCATCGTCATGATCGATGCCGACGGTTCCACGGACGCCGCCGAGATCCCGATGTTCGTCCAAGCGCTCTGCGATGGTGCCGACTTCGCCAAGGGTTCCCGTTTCACCTACCGTGGCGGTAGCTCCGACATCACCCGCTTGCGCCGCTTGGGCAACCTGGGACTCAACGGCATCGTCAACCATCTCTACTCGGCCCGCTTCACCGACCTCTGCTACGGCTACAACGCCTTCTGGCGTCATTGCCTACCGATCATCAACATGCCTGATCCGGCCCTCACCGAACCACAGTGGGGTGACGGATTCGAGGTCGAGACCCTGATGAACATCAGGGTCGCACGGTCCGGACTGGATATCGCCGAAATCGCCAGCTACGAGCGCGACCGCATCCATGGCGAGAGCAATCTGAACGCAGTCAGCGACGGAATCCGGGTTCTGCGAACCATCTTCGACGAGAGGGTGGCGGTCGAGAAGACGGCCGAGCCCGCTCCGGCAACACCCAATCGGGTTGGCGCGATGCGTGTTCGGCTGGGCCGGGCCATCGCCGGAACCGACAACCTCGAGGTCGCCGGCGCGGCCTGAGGTTTCACCCACCCCGACCGGGGTGTTGCGGACACAGAAGACCACCGCGGGCTCGCTCGCACATGCCGACATGTGCGAGCGGTTCCGCGATGCTTGCCTCTGTGCGGTCTGCCAAGGAGGTAGCACGATCGCCACAACAATCGAGCCAGCAGCAACTTTGCCTGCGGTCGACAACTCTGCAGTGTCCGGCAATGGCCGGGCATCAGAACCGTTGATTGCCGGCGCTTCCGGTGCACTGGCCCTATGCACATTCTTCGACATACCCCCCACGCTGCGGCTCCTGCTGCTCTTGCCACTGATCCTGGCCGGGTTCGGCGCAGCAGTATGTGTTCCGGTACGTCCGGCCACCCACCTGAAGCTGGCGCTGTATCTGGCACTCGGTCTCGCCGCACCTATCGCGCTGGGCACGGTCCTGGTCTGGGTTGGGTGGTATTCCGCTGCGGCGGTGACCATCACGCTCGCCACCGTGTGCCTGGCGTCGAGTGCAGTCGCCCTGCGAACGGAGCAGCGCCGAACCGAGGCCATTGAATTGGTGCAGCGTTCAGTGCTGGGTTGCGTCCCGGCAATGGCAGCACTGTGGTCCCGACGAATGGCGGCATTGGGAGTGGCCGCAGTCCTCTGGGTGACCGGCCTGATGACACTGTGGCGGACCGAATTCGGCTTGTTCGGCCTGATGTTCACGGTGGGCGGCGTGTTGCTTGCTGCGTGTCTCGTCACCCTGATCTGCGTCTTTGTTGCCTGCCTCGTCGCCGACGACACACCCGGTGCGGTGATCACGATCCTCGGGACCATCGTCGCCATCCGAGTGACGGCGACATTGCTGACCGATGTACCGATCTACTCCTGGACCTACAAGCACATCGGGTTGGTCGACTACATCAGCAAGGAGTCCACCCTCCCTCCCAGTTTCATCGACATCTACTCGAGTTGGCCCGGATTCTTTGTCGGCGGCGCCTGGTTCAGTGACACCACCGGAATTGCCCCAACGGACGTCGCGCACTGGTTTGCTCCGGCGACCCATGTGCTCCTCGCCTTGTCTATCTGGGGTCTCGGTCGGGCGCTCGGCGGATCATCGAAGGCCGCCCTGATCGCTGTGATGTGCGCGGAGCTCGTCAATTGGGTTGGCCAAGACTACTATTCGCCGCAGGCGATCGCGATGATCATTGCGATCACCGTGCTGGCGCTCTTGGTCGGCTCCAAGACCGACACCGGTACCGCGTACTACGCTCTCCCACTGTTCGCCGTTGTCGTCGTGACCCACCAGTTGACTCCGGTCTGGTTGCTCATCTGCGTTGTTCTCCTCACCCTGCTCAACCATGTCAGGCCGATCTGGTTCGTCGGAGCGTTCATTGCGATATTCGGTGCGTTCATCGTGCCTCGCATACCGTGGATTGTTCACTACGGTGGTTTCACCGGGGCGAATCCGTTGAAGAACTCGAAGACGAATCTGCCGAACCTTCCTGGTGACTCATTGGCGCGCACCGTGCTTCAGGATGTCGACCGTGCGGTGTTCCTCACCGTGTGGGCTGCCGCCGCAATTGCCTTCATCTATCTGTGGCGACATGGGCGTCGGGACCTTGCACTTCCAGTGATAGCGTTCTCGCCCGGACTCCTGCTCGGCGGCCAGAGCTATGGGGGCGAGGCGATATTCCGCGTCCTGTTGTACTCGTTGGTCGGATGCTCGGTCCTGGTGGGCATCGCCGCTGACAAAGCCCTGTTCGGGCCCGCGAGCGGACCCGAGAGGACGCGAGGTTTCACGCTGCGGCGCAAGGCCGTGGTAATGGCGGTCGCGATGACTATCGTCGGCGTCAGTGCCCTGCACAGCTACTACGGTGGCTGGTCTTACATCCAGTTGACCCGTGGTCAAGTGACCATGAGTCAGGAGATTCTTGCCGAAGCAGAGCCGTCCACAGTGATCGTCCAGATCGGCCCTTCTGGATGGCCTCCGAGGGCGACAGCCGACTACGTTCGCCTTGCTGAGGCCAACCCAGGCTACGACAAGGCACTGATCTTCCTCAAAGAGTCGATGGCCCGAGGCTTTCCAACTCCAGAGGACATGCGATTCCTGGTCAGACTCGGGGCAGGGACCGGGGGAAAGTTCTACCTCGTCCTGCCTCGCCAGATGTCGGCGTACAGCGACTACTTCGGTTACTTCCGCAAGGGCGCAATCGAAATCCTCGTCTCCCTTCTGGACGAGAATCCCAACTTCGTCCGATTCCACACCGATGCGGACACCATCATCTTCATGTACCACCACACCCCTACGGACCGTGAGCCGTGGTGACTGGTCGAAGCCATCTATCAAGGGGGACAATTATTTTCACCAAAACCACCGCGGCCGCGCGGCGATACGTGACGACACTGTTCGCCACGCCGAACGGAGCCAAGGGAACCCCTGCATTGCTGATCGCCGGCGTCCTGATAGTCACAGCGGGGCTTGCGATTACCGGCTCCGTGGCGGCCTCAGCGGCCGACAAGGAGTCGCGAGACCGCTTTCAGGTCGATCCGAACCTCCGGATCGTGTCGTCCGACGAGTTCAACGGCTCGGCGGGGACGCTGCCGAGCGCACGGCTGTGGAACATCAGACAAGGTGGCGGAGGATGGGGAAACCGCGAAAAGCAAGTGTACACGGCGTCTCCCAACAATCTCTCGCTGGACGGTAGCGGGAATCTGCGTATCGTGGCGCGGCGAGACGGCAGCCAGGTGACATCTGCCCGGATCGACAGCAACGGCAAGATGGGAATGTCTGCCGGGGTCCTTGCGGTCCGGGCGAAACTTCCGGAAGGCCAGGGCATTCACCCGGCGATCTGGATGCTCGGGTCGAGCATCGACGTCGTCGGCTATCCGGAATCCGGCGAGATCGATATCTTCGAACTCGCCAACACCTGGCCGAACAACTCGGTTGGCGCCATCGGCCCCCGCACCAACCTCGCCGACAAGACGCCGTGGAAGGTGCAGAAGGCGGTACCGCCCAGTCAACTCGGAGACCCCGACGGCTATCACGTCTACTGGGTGGATCGCACGAAAGGCCATATCAGAATCGGTATCGATGGTCACGAGGTCTTCACGGTCGGACTCGAGGACCTACCGCCACAGTCGGTCTGGGTGATGGACGATCCGTTCTTCCTGGTGCTCAATGTCGCCGTGGGCGGCGACTGGCCGGGCGCTGCCGGCATCGGTGCGCTGCCGGCAGAGATGAGCGTCGACTGGGTGAGGTTGTACGGGTGAACGACCTCCTCAGCGACTCTCGACACTGCTCCGAGCCAATCCGTGTTCTGGTGCTGGACCAAGGCCCAGGACTGTGGGGTGCTCAGAAATACCTGCTGCGCTTGCATCCGCTCCTGGCTGCGATGGGGATCGAGTTCACGCTTGGGTGCCCACCCGATCTCGAGCAGTATCGCTACTGGCACGATCACGACCTGCCAGTTGTGCCGATGCCACTTCCCGTCGAACGGTCGATCCGCGACGGCGGAAGAATCAGCCTTCGCCGGACAATCTCCGAGGCCGGCCGATCGGCGTCGACACCGCGTCGCATCGCCCGTGAAGTCCGGAGCGGCGGTTACCAACTCGTGCTCGCCAACTCACACTGGACCCACCTCGACGCGGCTGTCGCAGCCCGCATGTGGGGTGTACGAACGGTACTGACACTTCACGAGACACCGGTGCCGGGAGTTGGCGCCGGACTTCGTGACGTTGCCATCGCATCCGCCAATCACTCAATTGCGGTGAGCAACTCGGTAGCCGACACGGTGGCCGCCCGGCTGCGACGGCGGGTGACGGTGATTCAGAACGGAGTCGACACCGCTCGTTTCGCCCCGGCCTCCGGTGACGCGGTGAGACGCAGGATTCGCGCCGAGGCGGGTCTGTCGGTTGACCGGCCGATCGTGCTGGCAGCGACCCGGCTGGATCCGAGCAAGCACATCGAGGATCTCATCGTGCTTGCCGACGCCATCGGTCATGCGGCGACGGTGGTTGTCGCCGGTTCCACCAGTGCCTACCCCGAGTACGAGGCCCAAATGTGTTCTCGTGCCTCCGCCTTGCCCGAACCCGCAATTCGATTCCTCGGCGCGCGCAACGACGTTGCGGATCTGTTGGCAGCCGCCGATGTCTTCGTGCACACGGGCCTCGTCGAAGGAATGCCGCTGGGCTTGGTCGAGGCACAGGCGACCGGCGTTCCGGTGGTGGCCTACGAGGCAGCCGGCGTTCGCGAAGCTCTGCGCGACAACGTATCTGGATATGTCATCGCGCCTCGGGATCGTGCGGGGCTGACCCAAGCGGTCACCAGGCTGTTGGGTTCGGTGGAGACCCGACGATCCTTTTCCGCGGCGGCTCGCGATCATGCCCTTGCGCATCACGGCATCGACTCACAGGCGGCGGCGAACGCGGCCGTCCTGCGCAGGCTCGCGAAGCCTCGCGAGCACGCAGGCCCCGGGAGGCGGTGACGGTGGCTGTATCTCCGAGTACCCAACGACGCCTACGGCGACGAAATCCATTCGCGCGTTTCAGTTCGACACCACTTGCCGTCGATTCGGTCGCGCTCATCGTCACCTCCGCGTTGTCGGCGGCGACCGGCATCGCGTTCTGGACGCTCGCGGCACGCCTGATACCACCACATGAACTCGGAATCGAGACGGCGGTGCTGTCGTTGATGACCACCGCCGGGGCGGTGGCCGCATCCGGTCCGGGAAACGCGATCACTGCGATGATCCCAGCATCGGATGCAGCCGGTCGTCGTCAGCGTCTGCTCGAAGCCATCACGATCGTCGGAGTAGGCGCCCTCGTCACCGGCGCGGTCGCTGGAGTCGTGGGAGCGTTGACCGTCGGCGAGGCATCGGCGCGCACCACCGTGGTCATCGCGCTGGGATCGGTTGTCCTGGCCTTCTTCACATTCAAGGACACCGTGCTCACCGCACTGTCGGCGGCTCGGCGACTGCCACTGCTCAATCTGGGAGTCAGCGTCCTCAAGGCGGCCGCGCTGCCGATCGCCTTGCTGGTGGCGCTGCCGATGAGTGCGGTGACCGCGTCGCTGGTCGCCGCGACGATCGGTATCGCCCTCGTCGCCTGGATGGCGCCGCCGCTCGTCGGGCACAATCTCGCGCCCGTAGGAATGGTCCGCGAACACAAACGGAGTGCGCTGCTTGTCTTTTCACTGCGGGACGGGACGGCGAGCCTGGTCTCGATGGGAGTCCTGCTCGCGGCTCCGTTTCTCACGACATGGCTGGCGGGGCCGGTTCAGGGAGCGATCCTCGCGTTGATGCTGCCCATCGCGCAGAGTCTGGACTTCGTCTCCATCGGCGCTGCGATGGCACTCACCAAACACCTAGCCACCGCACGCGAGCCGCGACAGGTGATCGTCCGGGTCTGGTGGGTGAGTCAGGCTGCGGTCATCGCCGTCGCGCTGGGCCTGATCGTGACGGCACCGGTGCTCTTCGAGCTGTTCGGCGACGGATACGACCATCAAACCCTCTGGCTCACCCTCGCCGTGCTATGTCTCGCATCGATTCTGCGTGTCAGCTTTGTCGTCTGGGCCGCGGTGTTGCGGGCGTCGCTGGCCACCCGCGCGCTGCTCGTCACCAACTTCGCCACGAGTGTGATCACCGTGCCGTTCCTGGTGATCTCGATCATCGCGTGGGGCGCGGTCGGCGCTGCCGTCGGGGCATGCGTCGGCTCGTTGGTTGCGGGTCTCGCCGGCCTCATCGGCCTGACCCGGGGAAAGCATGCCCTTCGAGTCCAGGAGGGATCCGCATGACGGAGGTGATCGGCTCGATGGTCCCCCAAGCGTCGCGGCCTGCCGCACGCCGGCCCCACATCGTGTTGGTGAATGCGTGGCACGATGACAACAAGGGCGACTCAGCGATCACGGAGGGCGTACTGAGTCTCGCCACGCACGTGAGTCCGCATGCGACGGTCAGCGTCGTTGGACTCACCGAGAACCCCGATCAGGGCAATGATGCGATGCGCCACATCGCCCGAAGGCGCCCGGATGCCGTTCTGCTGCCCAATCCGATGCCGTCGGAGCTCCGCGGACGGGATGACGCGTCACCACTCGTCGACGTCCCGATCTGGTTCTCCCGCCTGTTGTCACCTGCCGCCGCAATGGCTTTCGGCCGCGTGCCGCAACGCTACCGGCGCATCTTCGCCGATGCCGATCTCGTTGTCGGCGTCGGCGGCTCCAACCTGTACACCGACGCATCGGTACAGCCGGTGGTGAGCCTCGCCCGGCTGTTCACCTTGGCGGCACCACTGACCGCTGCGAGCAGAATGGGTATTCCGACCGTACTGCTCGGCCACACGCTTGGCCCCTTCCCCGCCTCACGGCCCGCCGCACGCCGGCTCGCCGCCCGGATGCTCGGCGGGGCAAACCACACCGTCGTCCGCGACGAGAAATCGTTGACGGTTGCGCGCGAACTCGGTTTGGCGAAGCCGGAACTCGCACCAGATATGGCTTACGCCATCACCTCCGACAACAGCTCGCGGGTCGATGCGGCGGTGACGGCCGTCCCCGCCGAGATGGCAAGGACCGCAGTAATCGCCATGCGTGCGCATCCCTCGCTGGAGGACGGCGCGAACGATCGGGTCATCGCCCAGATCATCGACGCAACAGCGACACTGCGCCGAACCGGGCTCATCGATCATGTCCTCGTCGTCGCACACACCTTGGGTCCTACCCGTATCGAGGACGACCGCCCGATCTCCCACAGGCTGCACGCCGCGTTGGACCGGCACCAGATACCCGCGTCGTATGCCGACGAGGATCTGAGTCCCACCGAGCTGGCTGCGCTGTACGGGCGTGCGGCCTGCATGATCGCCGTACGGCTACACGCCGCAGTCCTGGCAACTCTCTCGGGGACACCGACTTTCGCAATCGCCTACTTCTCGTCGAAATCCGAGGGCGTGATGCGTGCGTCGGGTCTCGGCGATGCGGTCGCCGGCTTTGCCGAGGTCACCGGCGGGCACATCGCCACCGCGCTGGGCCGTCAGATGAACTCGCCGAGCGCACGATCGCGCCTGGCCGCGATCACGGATGGTCATCGAACAAACTTGCAAGACAGGGCATGCCAATGGTTCGCCCCAGTCACCGATCCCCACGCCGCGGGACACCACGTCGGCCGCGATGAAGACGACTCCTACGACAAACCGAGGACAAACAATGGAAGCTGAGCAGATCGACACACTCGCGCCAGTGCTGGGTGGCGACGGCCCACCCACGACCGAAGACGGCCGCTGGATCGGCGAAGTGCAGCTGTCACAACCCTATGCGGACACGGTCAAGGCGCTGGACTCCGACGGGTACCAGCAGGCGCGACTGCTCGTGCGCAACGGCCGGACCGTCCTCGGGTTCATCGAAGTGGGCATCGACGACGGGGTGATTCTCGGTCGCGAAGTGTGCCGCGAGATGTCACGGCTACCCGAGCGGGCCGCGCACGACTCGGTGCCAGCAGATCTTCCGCCCGTGTCCGTGGTGCTGTGCACACGAGATCGCACCGCCGCAGCGACACGTGCCGTCGAATCTCTGCTGGCGATGGACTATCCGCAATTCGAGGTGGTGGTTGTGGACAACGCGGCCACCACGCTCGATACGTGGCGTTACGTCGATTCGCTGGCCGACCCACGAGTGCGGGCGATCCACGCCTCGGTACCCGGTCTGGCTGCGGCGCGTAACCGAGGACTCGAAGCCGCCACCCACGCGATAGTTGCCTTCACCGACGACGACGTGGTGGTCGACAGATACTGGCTGGAGCGCCTGGTTGCGCCCCTGTCGGACCCGGCGGTGGCCTGCGTGACCGGACTTGTGCCCGCGGCACAACTACGGACTGCTGCCCAGTGCACCTTCGAGCAGCGGGTGCGCTGGGCGAACAGTCTCGAACGTCGCGAATACCGCCGGGACGATCCGTCGCACGGAAAGCTCTTCCCGTTCCGGGTAGGCGATTATGGCACCGGTGCGAACTTTGCGGTCCGCCGTTCGGTCGCGTTTGCCCTAGGTGGTTTCGACGAGGCACTGGGAGCCGGATCACCGGCGAAGGGCGGCGAAGACATCGACTGGTTCGTGCGGACCATCGTCGCCGGTCACACGCTGGTGTTCGAACCGGATGCAATCACCTGGCATCAGCATCGCGACGACGACGACGCGTTGTCCGCGCAGGCACATGGGTACGGTCTGGGACTTGGCGCATGGCTCACCAAGATCGCCTTTGATCGCGACCTAGCGCCGCTTGCGCTTGCCCGCGCCGGTTCGGCCGTGGCACATCTCGTGACATCGTTTTACGGGCGTGCCAAACCGCGTTCTGCCCCATCGGTTCCCAGCGTCACGGGTGCCGCCCGCGCCGAGTTCTCGGGCCTCATCGCCGGACCACGAGCTCTGCTGACGGCACGGTCGCAAGGCCGAAAGCCGAAGCCGTTCCGCCACTTCGGACATCTCACGGCAAGCGAGCGGGCTGCGCCACCCAAGCCCGAGCCGAGCGGGGGTGGTACGCCATGACACTTGCACCACAACGTATGTCAACCACGGGGGCCGACGCCGTGCGGTCGGTCAAGCCCACCCGACTCGACCTCGCGCGCGGCGATTCTCGCGTGATCGTGGCGATGGGTCCGGTGCGGGTCCCCACTGTCAGTAGCCTGACCGCCGATCTGCTTCGGCTGGGGTGGATTTCGGCCGGAAACCGGCTCGGGATCATCCGGGTTCCAGGCAGCCGGACATGGCATTACGACCCCAACCTTCTCCTGCATGCGGTGCTTGACTGGCACACCGCATTTCCTGACACCGTGGACTTGACCATCCAGGAGAAGCTCGCGCTCTTGCACTCGTCTGAGCCGACACCACTCGGTTTGCGGATCTACATCGCCGACGATTATCTGATCACCGACATCCCGCACGGCGTGTTCGACGGTGTGATGGTTGTCCAGCTGTGGCTGTACTTGACGCGATACCAACCGGATTCGACACCGACGTGGGCGGGGGCGCCAGAGGTCACACCACACATTGCGCAGTCGCTCGCGCGTCATATCCGGTCCGACCCTCGACTTCTCATCGCACTCGCACGCGCAACTTTCAGTAGGCGACACGCGCCGTCGACGCCGGATGCTCACTCACGCAAGGTCGACGATGAGAAGTCGCCGACCTCACCAGAGGCATCGACCTGGTGCACGCGATCGGCACAGCTGCGATCAACCAACCTCACCGCACTGCGCCGATGGCGCGACTCGAACACACCCGGCGTCTCGGTGGCGGTGCTCCTGATGACCGTCTTGACCCGTGCGATGCGAGAGGTCGGGGTTGAGCTGGCCCCGCATGTCCACGTCGTGGTCGACGGTCGGCGATACGACCCGGCGATTCGCAATTGCCTCGGAAACGCGGCGGTTGGATTGAATCTTCCTTTCTCCGAGCCATATTCGCCGAGACTGCTGCAAGATGAGCTCGCCGACGCACTCACCTCAGGACGTCCACTGGCGGCGATGCTCGCCATCTCGTTCGGCCAGTGGATGTCGACAAGACGGCGAAAAGCACGCTCTGAGGCGACCGACGAACCGGTCACAGCGCAATCCGCGACGGTGTTGTCCTTCAGCCACTTACTCGGGCTCGACGACATGCCCGACGGCGCCTGGCTCGGCGGTTTCGACGCACACGTGTTCAGCGCACTGACCGAGCCTGCAGACCCCCGCGGCATTGCGCTGCTGATGCCGATGATGCGAGACCGATATGACTTGTCCGCATCCTTCGACACCCGCTACCACTCCATCGACAGAGTCGACGCAGCCTTGCGCCTCGCCACCGAGCACGCCGTGTCGTTATTGGACGCGAAAGGCACCGAAAGTGGGTGATCACATGCACATGACCGCTACGTCCAGGCAGGTCGGTGCCATCTACGCGATTCTTGTCGCCGCCGTTGTCGCGGCGGTTTCGGGATGCAGCGTGCTGGGCACCAATCCTGCCACCACATCACAACAGTCCTCCGGAATCGTCTCCGATGAGCTCGGTCCGGACATGCGAGCCTACCGCCAGGAGAACCTCAAACCGGCCGGAATCCTGGTCTGGTTCCACGGAATGGATTCCGATGGAACCGAATTCGACCACGACCCACGACAGCGACACTTCGCGGAGCCGCTCATGCGCAATGGGTGGGTCATCGTGTCGGCCAATGCGGGCGGCAACTCCTTCGGCAACGACGCAGCTCTGCGCGAGTACCGCGCACTCATCGGTGCAGCTCGAACCCGCTACGGCACAACACGTCTACAGTTCGCGTCGGAGTCGATGGGCACCGTCGCCGCCTTGCGGCTGATGGCGGAGCCGGCCTATCGAAATGTGAACGGACTCATCGGGATTTCGCCACTCACCGGAATCCCACCGACGCTGCGCGGGGTGGATTTCATCGAGGCAGCCTGGGGCGGTACGGTTCCCGATCGCGCCGATCCCCTCACCTTCTACCCACAGCGGTTCGCGGGCAAGCGGTTCCGGTTCTACTACTCCACCACCGACACCGTCGTCCCGTCTGGCGCAGGCGCCCGCGCCTTCGCGATCAGGTTCGGCAAGGTGGCCGACGTCGAACTCGTCGAGTGCCGTGGGGATCACGCAGACCCGACGTGCTACCAGGGCGATGATGCGCTCGCGTTTGTGGGAGGGGCGTCGCGGTGAGATCCCATTCCGCTGGCTAGGTGCGAGCCTCGAAGACATCCCAGGGGTCCAAGTTGTCAAGCGGCTTGGTCGTTGCGGTGTGCCCAGGCGGTGGTTTCGTCGTAGGGTTTCCCGGTTT